>JABIYQ010000153.1 GCA_018702715.1 Desulfobacula sp.
AAGAATCATTCACTCTTTAGATTTGAGGATGGGGGTGGACTAATAGAAGAGCGTTTTATCTATCATTGCCCAAGATTTCAAAATAGCCATAACGTTTTTCAATGATTGATAAAATGTGTGAACTGAATGTTAAGGTAGGGCGCTATGGGGATTATATAATTTGCTCTTGATTAATTAATCAAAAATAATTTTTCAGCAACAACTTTTTGTTTCGGGAAAACGATTTCCCCATTCTTTTCTGTAAATGATACCCATCTGAGAATGTATATTTTCCATTTATTTTCATCTCATTTTTTGTTTTAGATATAACTATCCGATGTCGCTAATGTGGCGATTTTTGCTGTCATGCACTTCCATTAAAATCGTTATCAGGAAGAATTTAAAAATTGATTTGGTAACCCTCTAATGATCGTCATTTTCCCTTTTTTACAAATTGGACAACAAGAAATATCCTGACCTGTTAAACGCAGCATCATTTCAAGGACAGTCTCTTTTGTTTTTTCTTGCAAAGGCATATCAGAACCAATGAATTTTCGTATCAGATTAATCGCCTGTTTTTTATTCCTATGTGATAAAAATCCAAAATATCGAATTTTCATAAAATTTTCTGGAAGCACATGAAGTAAAAATCTCCGGATGAACTCATGCGATGAGATAGTCATGGTTTTGATCGCATCATTATCCGCCCTGTCCTTATAATCAAAACTGATTTTATTGTTATCAATGGATTTGATCCGATTGTTTGATATGGCTACCCGATGTGTATATCGACCAAGATATTCAAGTACCTGTTCGGGACCGGCAAAGGGGCGTTTGGCATAGACAATCCATTTAACTTTGAAAAGAGAATCAAGCAGTGAAGTAAACCTTTTCATGAATTTATATGGTGCTGTTTTCCCCGGGAAGATCAACTCGTCGTTTAAATAGGCTTTTTCAAAAAATCGCAGATATCTTTTTTTAAATTCTTTTGCCATAGACGCAGCTTTAAACAGGAAAGAATTTTTTGAAGGAATCCATCGTTTTTTGTCAAAAGAAAGCGCACCTCCTGCGACAAGACAATGAAGATGAAAGTGATCGGTAAGCTTTTGTGACCAGGTATGAATCACACCAATAAATCCAACCTGACCCTCAAGTCTCCACTGTGGATCTTTTGCAAATACCTGTAGTGTTTGGTTCACAGCAGCAAATAAATTGCTCAGCATAACTTTTTTGTTTGTCAATATAATCGGGTTAAGTTTATGCGGCAGGGTAAAGACCATATGAAAATAATTACAGGGTAACAGATCAGCCTTTCGATCATTAAGCCACTTCTCCTTGACCATGGTCTGGCATTTTGGACAATGCCGGTCCCTACAGGAGTTATAGGCAATCCTTTCAAAATCGCATTGATCACATTGTTCGATATGCCCTCCTAAATGAGCTGTTCGGCAAACTGAAATATTGTGCATAGCCTTAAGCTTTTTAAAAGATAGAACATTTTCTTTTTGATAATCCTTGCCATAACGACGAAAGATATCTCCAACCTCATATTTATTTTTCATTCTTGTCCCTCCTGATTCTCGTACAGACAGTCAAGAGGGCTTTTGCATTCTGTAATTCTTTCTTGTACCAGGTGAAGATAACCTAAAGGTCACGCGTAAATTGAGGGTGGTTTTTATGGAAGAATGACCAAGGAGTCGTTTGATGGTGAAAAGATCTGTTCCCTGGGTAAGAAGGTGGGTTGCAAAGCTATGCCTGAGCGTATGTATCCCTTTGCCTCTTTTTATGCAGGCTTTTTTTTTGCGATGTTATAAGCATCGCTGGCCCCTGAATAACCGATATGTTTTTTTTTATCATAACCGGGGAAAATCCATCTGCCGGGTCTATATTTTTGCCAGTATATTCTGAGTTCATCGAGCAAATGCCTGGATAATACTGTGTAACGATCTTTTTTACCCTTGCCTTGTTCTACTCTGATCATCATTCTGGAAGGGTCACTTTCAATATGTCTGGGTTCAAGTCTTACAACCTCGCTGATCCTAAGGCCTGCACTGTATACTGTTTTAAGCAAAGTTCTGTGTTTAAGGTTGGCCGCAGATTCAAATAATTTTTTCACTTCTTCAATACTCAAAATAGTTGGAAGCTTTTTGATTCTTGGCCTTGGGGGCAATTGAAAGTTAGTCTCATCCCAGTGCAGAATATTTTTATAAAAACAAGAAAGTCCAGATAAATGAACATTGCAACTTCCCCAGGATAGTTTGCATTCTTGAAAAAGATGGAGCAGATATTCCTGAATCTGTTCATTGTTAAGCAAATCCGGAGATTTGTTGTGAAATTTTGCAAGCCTCTTAACCGCAGCTAAATAATTTTTTATGGTGTAGGGTGAAAGCCGATGAAGAATCATGTGATTGACAAATTGGGTTCTAAGATCATGCCCCATTGTAATACCTCCTTGATAAAGATCAATAAAGCCTATCCGCACGGATAGACAGGAGATATTGTAACCCTATTTGGATAAAATGGAAAATTGAGCTTGAGTATTTTGGGAGCAGTAGGAGATAAGGGGGGCGGTAGCCCATTGCAAGATTTATGACAGGCGTTTCATTTGCGCTTTTTGCAAATGACATGACTGGCGGAAATCTTGCGGGCTTTCGCCCCCCGTTCTCCGGCAATCTTGTTAAAGACTTTCGTAAGCCTTTGTTCTAAGCCTTAAAAATTTGTATTACTTTTTAAATATGGCAAGACCACTTCCGCGCAGCGGTTCAGTTCTAGCCAGTAGTCTCGTCTTTTTGAAATATTTTAATTTGAGAATATTGAACTTTTAGATCCAAATTTCAAAAATTAATTTTATGGCTAAAAAATTTGAAATTGAAGATACCAGATCTTGTGGTTGGCATTTACAGGAAATAATTGTGACTTCACGTTATAATCTGTACCCCAGCCTTGAAACATGACCCCCAATAATTGTTTTGGTAGTCCTCACCCAATTTGAATTTTTACTCGTGGGTGTATATACCATAATTACTCACGAGGAAATCTTGCTTCGATTACCCGAAATACACCCGGAGCACCAAAAGTTCGGGTGTAAGTTTCATAGGTCCATAAACAAATGTGAGACAACAATTTGTGGAAATTTGACTATTCTAAGCTTTTGGCTATTGAGAAGGGATCGAGGACATTGGGACCAGTGCCTGATAACAGAATAAGCCAACATTGATTTAAACGATCATCAGATTCAACAAAATAGGCGAATTGAACATCCCAAAATTGAAAATGGAAAAGAAAAGTTTTTGGACACCAGAAATTGTGGTTTGAGGTTTTCTAAAAAACAGATTGACTTATGTTCACTTGTTACTTATTGTTTGTAACAATTGAACAATTAAAATTTAAGGCGGATAATATGAAAGGTAAACCCCCTGATAACTGGTTGCTTTTAATTCATCAGATTCCTCCGAAACCGAATGCTTTTCGGGTTAAAATTTGGAGACGTCTGCAACAAATAGGTGCTGTCTCCATAAAGCAATCTGTTTATGCAATGCCTGTGTCAGAGGACTCAAGAGAAGATTTGGGTTGGATTCTAAAAGAGATTGTCGATGGCGGTGGTGATGCCTCAATTCTTGAAGCCAGATTCCTTGAAGGTCTGACCGATCAGCAGATTGTGGCATTGTTTCAAAACGCCAGAAAAACAGACTATGAAAAAATCATCTCTGATGCAGCATTATTAAAATCAGATCTTACATCTATACAAAACGACGACACGCTTTTACAGAAAAAGGCACCTGTGGTTTCAAGACTAAAGACACGTTTAAAAGAGATCGCTTCGGTTGATTTTTTTAATACACCCGAACGGGGATCAGTAGATATCCTTTTAAAGGATCTATCCAACATGATCACAGGAACCAGACGAACAAGTGCGTCATCAGACACTGATTCTGCAAAACTGAAAGGCAAGACCTGGGTAACCCGACAAAATATATTTGTAGATAGAATGGCTTGTGGATGGCTGATTAAAAAATTCGTTGATCCAGGCGCAAAATTTTTGTTTGTGCCGGGTAACGCCCATTCGCCAGAACCGGATGAAATTCGATTCGACATGAACGGCGGAGAATTCACCCATGAGGGAGATAAATGCTCATTTGAAGTCATGGTGGGAAAGTTCTGCAATCAAGACAGAGCAGCAACACTTCTTGCTGAGGTTGTCCATGATATTGACTTGAAGGAAAGCAAATTCGGACATAGCGAAACAGAGGGTTTAAAGGCCCTGCTGACGGGAATAACCGCCTGTGAGACCGACGACTATGAACGCATAGAGCAAGGCATATCGATGTTTGACCATATGTATGCCTTTTTTCACAGGAATCTGTAATAACTCAAAAATCTGACTGCCCTTAACAAAACAGACAAGGAGAAACCCATGAACGAATATAAAAAAGATAAATGGTGGTACATATATAATTTAGAAAACAAGGTGCAGGGTGAAGAAATTTGCCCGCTGCTTCCCATGGCAGGCGGCAGAAACTGGCAAAAAGGTCTGGCAGTTTTTTACGGTCCATGCAGCACGGTCACCTTAAGCCATAAAAAACATTAATTATAAGGAGATAAACCATGCCGAAAACAGAAAAGCATTTTGAAATCAGTATACAGAGAACCGGAAAACCTTATACCGAAGTTCATGAATGGATAGATGACCCCGCACACAAGGATGAGCGCCACGATATCACCAAAGTACTGGAAGTGGCGCGCATGTTCGAGGAGAAGTATGGACCAGAAGCGGCCAGAGAGTATGTTCAACATCTTGCCGACGATATCAACGGCAAACTGGGTCACTTGGTGGAGGATGTCCAGGCAATCGTCGACAAAACATTGTCTTACTTTGGAACCAAAAAATAAAATAGGATTATAACTGTGAACAGTGGCGGCTCATTATCGGATAAAATCAGGCATGCAGCAGGAATGCTGGCCCTGAACCGGAGCACCTTGGGTATCTTTGCTATGGTTATTCTGGTGGGTATGGGAGAGAAAATGGCGGAACGGTTCCTGCCAATTTACTTGATCTCCCTTGGCGGAGGGGCTATGGTCGTCGGTCTTATGCAGGCCATGGACAACCTTCTGTCTGCTGTCTATGTCTATCCAGGGGGCTATCTGTCAGACAGAATCGGAACAAAAAAATCCCTTCTGGTATTCAACCTGGTGGCGATCACAGGCTTTGGCCTGGTGGTCCTCATTCCTTCCTGGCAGGCGGTTATCATAGGGGCTGCCCTGTTCATATCATGGTCGGCAATTTCTCTTCCGGCCACAATGAATCTGATGTATAGAATTCTGCCAGAAAACAAACGGACCATGGGGGTCAGCGTCCATGCCCTTGTAAGACGTATCCCCATGGCTGCAGGACCAGTTATAGGCGGTTTTTTCATTCTCCGCTGGGGAGAACAGGAAGGTGTCCGCCTGGCATTTGTACTGGCATTTGTTCTGGCAGTCGCCGCGCTGATCTTGCAACAAAAAATGATTCCGGATGACCAAAGACCGGCAGTGCCAGAGCAAGCCAAGTCATCTGGTTCTGTCTCACACAGCCCCTGGACGATGTTTAAAAAAATGCGGCCAGCAATGAAGAAGCTTTTAGCTGCCGACATTTTGATTCGTTTCTGTGAGCAAATGCCCTATGCATTCGTGGTGATCTGGTGCATGAAAATCGTTGCCCAGCCGGTTAACGCAATGCAGTTCGGTTTTCTGACAGCTATTGAGATGACCACGGCGATTCTGGTCTATATACCGGTGGCATGGTTTGCAGGAAACAGTGCAAAAAAACCCTTTGTGATGGTCACCTTTGTCCTATTTACGCTGTTTCCGCTGATATTATTGTACAGCCAGAGCTTTCCTTCCCTGGTCTTTGCTTTTTTTGTCAGAGGCCTTCAGGAGTTTGGCGAACCGACCCGAAAAGCCTTGATAATGGATCTCGCACCTGATTATTGCCGGGGAGCCATGTTTGGGCTCTATTATCTGATAAGAGATTTTTTTGTGGCGGCTGCTGCACTTATCGGTGCGCTGATCTGGCAGAAAAATCCTGAATTCTGCCTGATCGCCGCTTTTTGTTTTGGTGTAGCTGGGTCTACAGGGTATGCCTTTTTCGGTACAGATCTTTCCACAGATTCATCAAATAAGGAAATATAAAAAATGAAGTCTGAAATTATTTCGTTTAAGGACGCACTGAAATTTTGGGTAAAACTTGGGTTTATCAGTTTTGGTGGCCCGGCAGGTCAGATATCCATCATGCACTCTGAGGTTGTTGAGCGCAGAAACTGGATCAGCGACAATCAGTTCCTAAGAGCACTAAATTTTTGCATGCTGCTGCCCGGTCCTGAAGCCCAGCAATTGGCCACATACCTGGGGTGGCGTATGCACGGGGTCCTTGGTGGCATTGCCGCAGGCACCCTTTTTGTCATCCCGTCTATCTTTCTGATGCTGCTGCTCTCCTGGCTTGCAGTGGCCCACATCGACATTCCGTTTGTTGCGGCGGCTTTTTATGGAATACAGCCAGTTGTAGTGGCGGTGGTTGTGGAGGCGGTACTTCGTATTGGCAAAAAAGCTTTAAAGCATAACCTTTTTTACGGGTTTGCCGGTGTGGCATTTATCGGCATTTTCTTTCTTAAACTGCCTTTTCCCCTGATTGTTGCCTCAGCCGCATTGGCAGGACTTGTAATGCAGCGATGGTTTCCAGAGGCGCTTTGCACCGGATCTTTTAATCCAGATACAAAAGAATGCGTCATGGAGTCTGAGGTTTCTCACATGAAGATCAGATCAAAGGCTACTTTTGGCCATGTGGCAAAGGTCTTTTTTGTCTGTCTTGGGCTATGGTTTGCCGTTGTGGGCAGTATATGGGGAATTGTCGGCTTTGACAGCACATTGTCCGCCATTGCCTTATTTTTCAGCAAAGCGGCCTTTGTCACTTTTGGGGGGGCCTATGCTGTTTTGAGTTATATCACCGATATGGCCACCGGAAGCGGATGGCTGACCATGGAGCAGATGCTGATCGGGCTTGGGCTGGCTGAATCCACCCCCGGTCCTTTGATCATGGTAACCCAGTATGTGGGATTCTTGGGGGCGTGGAACCTGCCCCAAGGATTGAGCCCGCTGGGTTCAGGCATTTGGGGCGCTCTGATTACCACCTATGTCACCTTTTTACCCTGTTTTTTCTTTATTTTTGCAGGCGCACCGTTCATCGAAGCCATGGCCGGAAACCAGAAAATTCAGGCAGCGTTGAAAGGTGTCACCGCCTCTGTGGTCGGGGTTGTTCTCAACCTGGCTGTCTGGTTTGGCTATAAAATTTTTTTCCCGGATAGCGGCATAGATCTTTTTGCGATCGCTTCAGCAGGCATATCACTTGTTCTTTTGCAAAAATATCATGTGCCCATCCAATATATGGTACCCATTGGGGCTGCGGCAGGCATCCTCTGGAAACTGGTATGATTTTAATCATCATAAGGAGACTACAATGAATCCATCCATAAATACGAATGATCTTTTAGAACTTATAACCTCTGGTAAAAGGGTAACCCTTCTGGATGTCCGAAGAGAAACCGATGTCATGGCGTCTGAATGTAAAATTAAGGGTGCTCAATGGCGCAGTCCCGAATCTGTCGAAGAGTGGGAAGGTGAATTTTCCAAAGATCAAAAGACGGTTGTTTATTGTGTAAAAGGCGGACAGGTCAGCCAGTCGGTTGCCAGACATCTTGTTGAAAAAGGCATTGACGCGGCTTTTCTGGAAGGCGGTATTAAAGCCTGGCAGGAAACCGGTCTACCGACTCAGGAAAACCCCATGAACCGGAGAAGCTATACCATTCAGGATTCAGATTTAGAAATTCTGAGAAACACCGGCATGTCTGAAGAGGACATTGCCCACAGCACAAAAGTTGCACAGAAAGCGCTCGAAATCGCTGCCCGTATCAAAAAACCGCTGGACATGGAATTGATCGGTCGCGGCGCTCTTTTCCATGATCTGGGCAAAGCCCGGACCCATGCCATGGAACATGGTATGATCGGTGCTGAGGTAGGCGCATCATTAGGACTTTCAAAAGAAATCACAGATATAATGGAGAAACATATACGTGGCGGCCTGACCCCGGCAGAAGCGGAAGAACTGGGTCTGCCGGTCAAGGATTACACGCTTTATCGGCTTGAGGAGCGGATCATTATCTATGCTGACCGTCTTGTTGATATTATCACCGAAGATATTGTTCCGATAAAGGATGAAAAAGAAGCAGAACAACAATTTGAGCACATATTGTCAACCATAGCTAAATACGGAAAAAATGATATAACAATGAAACGATATTTGAAATATCACAAGGAAATCCAGGGCCTTTCGGTCTCGTAATTTGAATTCTGTTTTTCCTAAAAAAGGAGACATAAGATTGATTTTTTTTCGGGAAAATTATATTTTTTTAAGCATCTTTTCGATAATAGTTCCAAAAATCTGCTGCTCTTTATCAGTTAAATCGGCAACAATTTCCTGAGTCATTTTTATATGGAAGTTGTGATGCTGCTTAAAATAGGCTCGCCCAGTTTCCGTCAATTCTATGAGATAGGCTCGTCGGTCAGTTTTGCAAGGTTGGCGGATCAGTAGTTGCTTTTCTTCAAGCCGGTCAACAGCTACTGTTAATGTTCCAGTGGTCACTCCTATTTTCTCGGCAAGATCTTTCATTTTAATTGGGCCTGCATGTCCAACGATTTCGATGGTATGTGCCTGTGCTGTTGACAGTCCAGAATCCCTGACAACAGAATCTTCCCATGATGAAAGTCTTTCGTAAAACTCGACAATTATTTTTGAGAGATGTTTAATGTCCATATATGATGCCTTGTCTTTTTGAGTAAGTTTCTAATTCCTCTATCATAGGCATTTTATTAAGACAATAAAAATGTTTGACGTTCAAAATACTTGACACTCAATGCGAATTTATGTATTTAGAGCTTCTTATAGATTGAGTTACAAAATATTTGAATATCAAACAAAGAGGTTTTTGATGATAGGAAGGCATGGAAAATTAAATATATATAAAGAATTATTCTCATCTGATGATTTTATGAAAACCGCTGTGGGGGGTGCTCTTATACCCATTGCATTCCTTTTGAAATCTATCCAGATTCAGAGCATCCCATACATCAGTGTTATGGATATGCTCCTTATCTTGTCTGTAATTATAAATGGAGCACCCATAATAATTGAAGCTGTTAAAGGTATTTCGGAAAAGCAGATGAACGTCGATGAACTTGTATCCATTGCGATTATTGCTTGTCTGCTTAATGGCAATTTTCTTGAAGCCGCAATCGTTTCTGCCATTATGGTTACCGGTGCCTTAATTGAAGAGGCTGTCAGTGACTCTGCGAGACATGCCATTGAGAGCCTAATAGAAACGACTCCAGATACAGCCATCCTTAAAAAGAATGGTAGAGAAAAAGAGGTGAAGGTTTCTCAGATTATCAAAGGAGATATTATTGTTGTGAAGCCTGGTGGTATTATCCCTGTTGATGGTGCTGTACTTGAAGGCATATCTGCCGTGGATGAATCAGCGGTTACAGGTGAACCAATACCTAAACAAAAGAAAGTGGGAGATGATGTCTGGGCCGGAACAGTTAACACTGATGGATTCATGAGAGTCAGGGCTGAAAAAGTGGGTGACGATTCAACAATGGGTAAAATTATTTCAATGGTCACAGCAGCGGAACAATCCCAAATTGAATCGGCAAAGATTGTCGACCGATATGCGGCATGGTTTACTCCGGTTATACTTACAGTTGCGATTTTGACATTTGTTTTTACCCGGGACGTTGAAAGAGCGATCACCGTATTGATCGTCGGCTGCCCCTGTTCTTTTCTTTTAGCAGGACCAGTTGCAACGGTGTCAGCTATAGGACAAGCGGCAAAGGAAGGAATCCTGGTCAAGGGTGGTATTTATCTGGAAAATATTGCAAAAGCCTCAGGGATATTTTTCGATAAAACAGGCACATTAACCAACGGCTCTCCAGAAGTAAAAAAAATTATCCAATCGTTAGATATTGATGAAAACCTTTTGATCCAAACGGTTGCTGCTATGGAAAAAAAGATGAACCATCCATTGGCCCGGGCAGTTGTTCAAAAAGCCAAAGATCTTTCGTTGATGATTCCAGAAGCCCATGATGTGATCAATATACCAGGTCGGGGGATTAAAGGTGCCGTGGATGGGCGGTTGATTGAAGTAACAACTACCCAGGAATTTTCAGATCAGGGGTACACAACGGTTGAAGTAAAAATAGATCAGGAAATTAAAGGATACATCTGCATGCAGGATCAGGCCAGGGGTTCGGCCGCTAAAACTATCGAGGACCTTAAAAAGTTAGGGTTAAAAGATATCGCAGTGATTTCAGGTGATCAAGATGCACCGGTAAAAAACATCTGTGACCAGATAGGGATTGAAAAATCATATGCCCGACAAACACCTGGAGATAAACTGGATAGGATATCCGAATATGATAAAGGATTATTGGTTTATGTGGGCGATGGAATCAATGATGCTCCTGCTTTGAAGGCTTCTGACACTGGAATTGCCATGGGGCTGAACGGATCAGATGCAGCACTTGAAACGGCCGATATTGTCCTAATGAATGACAGGCTGGATAAACTGGGTTTTTTGTTCTCCCTTAGTCGAACCATGTGCAGGGTCATTCAAATTAGTATCGCCATTAGTTTTTTAATCAATCTGTTTTCTGTAATTGCAGGGTTTATGGGGTGGTTGACACCAATTTTAGGGGCAGTTACCCATAACATAGGTTCAATCCTTGTTGTTGGGCTTTCAGCTTCCATCGGTCTGTTTGTAAAAAAGAACAATTTCGTTTCTAAACCATAAATTACTTTTGAATAATGTTGTGATGCAGAACCCCGAATAGAATTATAGCTATCAGTTTCCCAAATAACTGCTCTACTTAGACAGATAGGGGCTAACCTTAAAAAAATGAATTTACTTGTGTTATAATTTTTGGAAATGTCACATTGACAAACTACACTCGAATATAGTTGACACATATTACTTTAACATGTATTTTTGACCGCTATGACTAAACGGATTTTGATATTCATCATACTGGGAACCTTTTTATTCCCCGTGTATGGTTCATTTGGTGGACATGACTTCCAACATGCTATGCATGTTGTTTATGAAGCGCACCATCTGAAAAAAAATCATGAGCATCCCCCCCATGATCATTCCATACCCAATGATAACGCAGACAAGCATCCATTAGATGTAACCCTGGCTTCTTATCTTGAAGATCACGATCATGGTGAGTTGCAGATTTCTTCCAAGAAAGGGATGCGTTTTTCAAGAGGTCCGTTATACAAAGCAAATAATAATTATACCTATTCTATTGAAAATGATCCTGAAATCATTTTGTCGCTAAACCAGGAACTACCTGTCGTTCTCCTTAGAAATGATTTGTATTTAAAAACACAAAGATTACGTATTGGCCTTTAATTGTTCCTAATTCCTAACTTAATTTAATCAATTTAGCTGAACCGGAAAGAAGTCTGGTGTATAGGACTCTATCCTGAAGGGATTTATTGCAGCGACTATAAAGGGTCGTTGTGAAAAATAGCGTTTCACCTTTCTTAGTGAAGCCCTGTGTTTTCATTGTTCTTCACAATATTCCGGAATATTATATGTTTAATGCAACAACGAAATGAGGTGTTTCAATGATTCAAAACTCAATCGAACATAGACGCTTAATCCTTTTTGCCCTGTTAGCCGTGCTGGCAATTCTTGGTGGTTTAGTGCCCGATGTAATTGCGCACGGGGTAACAACCGGAGACAAAGGGTATATTCAAGAAATTTCCGGTGTATTACCAATTCCATTTATCTACCTTGGTGCCAAACACATGATGACAGGATATGATCATTTGCTGTTTCTTTTTGGTGTCATTTTCTTTTTGTATCGTCTTAAGGATGTCGGGATATATGTCACACTGTTTGCCGTTGGCCATGTGATTACCTTGCTCTCAGGTGTCTTGATGCAAATCAGCATCAACGCGTATATCATCGACGCGATTATCGGGTTTTCAGTTGTTTACAAATCCCTGGATAATATGGGTGCTTTCCAGCGGTGGTTTGGATTTCAGCCCAATACAAAAGTGGCAACCTTGATTTTTGGTCTATTCCATGGATTTGGCCTTGCAACAAAAGTGTTAGACTACAAACTCTCTCCAGATGGGCTTTTGCCAAATCTTGTTTTTTTCAACGTTGGTGTGGAAATTGGTCAGTTATTGGCTCTGTCTGTGATTCTTATAGCAATTACATACTGGCGAAAATCA
>JABIYQ010000417.1 GCA_018702715.1 Desulfobacula sp.
TCCAATGGTGCTGAAATAGATCTTATATTAGAAAGGGCAGGACAAAGGCATCTCTTTGAATGCAAACTTTCAAAGGCTCCAAAACCTTCCCGGGGGTTTTATGAGCTGATTGATTCGATAAAACCTGAATCAGCATGGGTTATTGCTCCTGTTGATGAACCCTATGAAATTAAAAAAGGAATTAATGTTAGTCCCCCTGCCGGTTTGGAAATTTAATCACAGCCATACAGCCGCCGTGAACCCGATAATCAGCCGTGCGGTTTTTACGTTGGCTGCATTTTTTGTTATCTACCATAGAACTTACAGTTTTTCAGCCTCAACAATACAGTAAAATGGTTCGATATCAAGTTTTTCACCGAACTGGTTGATTTCTTTTATTTTTAATCCACTTTCTTTTAAGAATGATTCAACTGCTGCTTTAGGATCATTTGACATATCTATTCCGAATTTCGAAGACTCTCCCATTTTTTCTATTATGCTCATATATCTTTTAGCTGTTTTTGAATATTTACCTAATGCGAATGCTTTGGAATAAAAGTCTTGAGCGATGATACTTCCGTCTACACATAAATTAGCCATTTCCCCAAGTGTTTCTCTGACAATATCAGCTTCTAAATACAAAGAAACGCTTTGCCAAAGGAACAAAGTCTTTTTGGTTTTGTCAAAACCAGCTTCTAATAGTTTATCAACCCAAGATTCGTTTGCATAATCAACTGGGATATAGGTGATCCAATCATGTTTTATACCTGCTTTTTTCAATGTTTCAACTTTGACATTTAGAGTTTTAGCCTGGTCGAGTTCAAAAACCTTTACTTTTTTCCCTTTTGTAAAGTGCAAAGCTATTAGATCAAAGCCAGCTCCAGGAATGACAATCTGCTCCATTTCATCAACATATTTTTCTATTATCTTGTCAAACATGAGTACCCGAATACCCGCAGTGGAATCTAAGGTCTCTTCACCTGGTTCAACAAGTTTTCCAAGCCTGGCGGGGAAACCAAATAACCGCAGGGAAATGATAAGAGCTCCCATAATCGACCACATACCAAAATGTGATTCACATGGAAACTTTTTTGTAAATGCAACAGAAAGGTGATCCGGTCTGGTATTAAAATAATGCATGAACCACCTATATTGAAGCGCTTTAATTGCCGAGAAGGAGATACCCAATTTCTTGCTTTTTCTCATTTCCTTGTAAATTGCATCTATTAGTCCAATAATAGCAAAAGGAATGAAGATTATTTGAATCGGTATATAAAGGATGATTTGAAAAAGCTTAATTAAGAACCGTAATATTCCGGGAAGCTGTTTTTTTGTGTTTTTATCTATCATAAGATCCTCCTACATTTGAACTATCCAAAGTTTTTCCGTGCCATGGAGGGCAAAAACAGTCATAGACAACATTTAGCAAAGCTATTGCTCCTAATGTTTCAAAATCACCGGCTTGCAGCCAAGTGCATTTTGAGTGTTGGGATAAATAAGATTGCCCTAACATCATTTTTCATAAAATGGATATTTTTACTTTGATATAACTTGAAAATCTGCGGTTTGTTCGTTAGCATTTTTCTTGTTTAAATTAAGTATTATGTTCGAATTCAAATCTTTTTTCCAAGTTAATCATTGCAGAAAGTGCTTTCCGGATATGGGCTATTTTTTATTAAAAAAGAATACACTGGCGATTAGGATTAATATAATCGCCACAATCGAATAAAAATACTGGTAAATGCCTGCATTAGCTTTAAAATCAAGAATCAGAACCAGTATCCAAAAAAAGGTCCATGTCGGTATTAAGGCATACCAGGTCCATTTACGATTTTGTTTAAAACCAGTTAACAATACGATAACAGACATAATGGACAAGCAAAGCCCACCGGCACCAGCCATTTGAAATCCTAATTTAAGGATCTCGATTAAGTCTGGATTCATTGCAGCAATCTGTGACATCTTCAGGTTAGCTATACTGAGGGTATAAGATTCAAGATATAATCCCGGGAAAAACAAGGACATAATAAAAGGTATGGGCAGAATGACTGTGGGGACGATTAAGATTTTCCAGGCATAGCTGTTCAATTTGTTGTGATGAAGGCCGAGTTCATTTTTTCTATATAAAATTATATAAAGCAAAGCCAGAACGACAAAGTTAATGGCAATAATAGTTGGATTTGTCCATCTTAACCCATCGTAAGCATAATCCGAGAACGGATATAAAAAAGTGGTGATATAGGCATTGGTTCCATGGGTTGGGATATCAATGAGAATATGAATCAACCATCCCAATAGCGGTTTGTAGACTCTTTTTAAAAACAGTGATACCACAGAGAATAATAACAAAAAGGTGAAAAGGCTGTGGGTCAGTCGGTACAGGGTAAATATGGATTCTGGAATTGTTTCAGGTGAAAACGAGCCAGATGAAATTTCACCTGTAAACAAAATGGTAATCGTCATCAGCCCAAATGGTATGATGTCAGGGAGTATATTGAATATAATCGCGGTCAAAAATTGTATTTTCGGCCGGATTTTTCTTAATATCAGATATCCCCAGAGTCCGTGTGAAATTATATCCATTAGCCTGCCTCTGTTGTTTTCACGTGGTTTTAACTTTGATGAACCGGTCACTTCCACTATCATTAAAGGATCGAATATCATATCCGGCCCAAGCTCCCTGTCACTACCATAACCCTGGAAGACCTCATTCCTACGATTTAACACCCAAATAACCGGCTCGACCGGTTCATTTGAATTATTGAGATTTATAATGCAATAATCAAGGTGTGACCCAATTTTCTTTACGGCATGTTTTTTGTTGAGTTCTTTTCTGGCAATGGGCAAACTGATACAAATCCACATCCCTGCTTTCGGGCAAGATCAATATGGAATGAACACCTTTTTTTCAAGAACTTTCATTGAAGATATAATGGATCTCATCTCATCCTCAGACAGTTCCTCCGCCTGTTTCCAGAAATTCTTCTGGATCCTTTCAAATGTGCGCAACATAAGATTTTGTCCCGGCTCAGATAGACTAATTGTGGTCTTCCGTCTGTCTTTCTCATTGGATTCCTTTACAATAAGGTTCAACTTGAAAAGTTTTTTAAGTTCCCTGCTGGCATTGGGTAAGGAAATATTCAAACAATCGGCCACTTGACTTGTCGTTACCTCTTTACTGAAAAAAACATATTCCAATATAGAGTGCTGCTGGGGAGTGATTTTATTAGAACGGGCATCTTTTTTCAGGAAATGAGTACTGGAATGCACATTACTGATAAAATTTATAACAGCCTGAAAAAATAGATTTTTATCCATGATGTTCCCCCTGTATTCCATCAGTTGCAAGATCAATTGATTGTCATTTGATAATTATCATTTGACAAACATTTTTTCCTGCGCTATATTACTTATCAAATGATAACATAAAGGAGGCAACATGAACACACTTATTATTTACACACATCCGAATCACCAAAGTTTAAACTATGCTTTTCTTGAGCAGACGCTCAAAGGTATATCGGAAAATGAAGGCATAAATGAGATCAAAGTCGTTGATCTATATGAAGAAGGGTTTGATCCGATTCTTTTTTTTGATGAGAACAAAAAACGCAGTGATATGCACATCGATCCAAAATTTGCAGCTTATAGAGAGCAGATCCACTGGGCAGACAAATTGGTCTTTATCTATCCAATATGGTGGGGAAGACCTCCGGCCATGTTACTTGGATACATAGATCAATTGTTTTCAACGAATTTCGCATATCGAAATAAGGGCAAATATTCCCACGAAGGCCTGCTCAAAGGAAAATCA
>JABIYQ010000158.1 GCA_018702715.1 Desulfobacula sp.
ATGCAAGCCTGACCCCACTAAACTATTACCATAACGCAACTATGCAAGCCTGACCCCGGTTATTTATTTTGACCCCTTTTATTTAGTGTTTAAAACTTCTTTGCCCGGTATAAACCATTGTTGCATTGTTCTCATTACATGCTTCAATGGACTGGTAATCGTTAAGAGATCCTCCCGGCTGAACCACGGCTTTCACTCCCTGGTTAAGTCCCACATCAATACCGTCTCTAAAGGGGAAAAATGCATCTGACACCATGGCCGCCCCTATAAGACCCCCTTTTACTTTTTTTACATCATTCTCAATTTGTACCTTTTTATCTGCATCGGATAAATCGGCAAAAGAGACTCCATATTGTTCAAAGCAATATCTATCAGCAAGTTTCCGATAGGCCTTATCAACTGCTATTTCTGCGACCCCTACCCTGTCCTGCTCACCTGTTCCGATCCCCACTGTAACATTGTCTTTTACATAAATCACTGAATTGGATGTGATGCCCGATTCCACAAGCCACCCGAACAGCATATCCTGTAACTCCTGTTTTGTTGGCTCTCGATTGATCTTGTAGGTTTGCCCTTTATACTCAGTAGTTGCCACAATCAGATCCTTTTCAGACAGAGTTTGAGGAACAAAAGACCATTGGGCAACCATACCACCGTCCATAAGGCTTTTAAAATCAATCACCCGTTCACCAATAAAACTTTGAAGTTTATCAATATCATTAATCCTGATCACCCTTAAATTTTTTCGGGCTCCCAATATATCAAGTACCCCATCCTCAAATTCCGGTGCTACCACAACTTCAGCATACTGATTAGCAATGGCTTGGGCAGTGGCCTTATCCACAGATTTATTCAATGCTATGCAGCCGCCAAAGGCTGCCACACGGTCTGCCATATATGCTTTATGATAGGCTTGTTCAAGGCTATGTGCCCGGGCAGCACCGCAGGGATTGTTATGTTTGACAATCACAGCACAGGGGGTGTCGGTAAAATATCTTAAAATATTAAGGGCATTGTCAGCATCCGTGAGATTGGTTTTTCCCGGATGTTTTCCAGATTGAAGCAATTCAATATCAGACACCAGGTATTTACCGGGGGCGATGGTCCGGGCATCTCCAAGGGCCAGGTTCCCGTTGACAAGTCTGTAGAGAGCTGCTTCCTGCCCCGGGTTTTCACCATATCTTAAGCCCTTGTTAACCCCTTCAATCACCCATGACACTTTTTCATAAAAAAGGGTTTGCCTTTTATCCTTGTCAACAAATGAGACTTCCATCTGTGGTGTAAAATGATCGTCCATAATTGTTTTATACATTTGTTTAAGATCTTCGGCCATGACTTATTCTCCTGATTTATAGCATGATTTAATATCATTTGCCGGTTTTGCGGCAAGATAACGGCTGATGGTCCTGTCATAGGTTGCTGTGTGCTCAAAGGCTTTTTGGGCAAGTCCAAATCTATCCTCAAGGGATAATGCCCCGTTATTGGCCTTAAGCTTTTCCAATATTAAAGGATAGGAAAAAGGATCAACCACAGATGCCACCCGGATAAAATTTTTGGCAGATGCCCTGATCATGGTTGGACCACCGATATCAATATTTCCCCGTGCATCTTCCAGGCTCACCCCCTCTTTGGCAATGGTTTCACTAAAGGGGTAAAGATTCACCACAACCATATCAATGGCAAGGGCACAAGTTCTTTTTAAATCGTCCTGGTGGGCATCGTTATAGGTTTCTGTGAGCAGACCCAGGTAAATCTTGAAATCAAGGGTTTTAACAAGCCCTCCCTGGGTCTCAGGCTGGCCTGTATAGTCGGACACCTGTTTTAAACAGGCATCAGCTTTTTGGCCCAGGATCTCTTTTAGTTTACCATATGTTCCACCGGTTGATAAAATTAAAATCTTTGGATTCACCTCGATCAGACCCGGAATAAATGTCTCAAGACCGGATTTATCAGACACACTGACCAGAATAGTTTTAATTTCCACCAAATCATCAATTTTTTCCACTACATTCTTAGCCATGATCTTTCCTTATATTTATGTAAAAAATTAATATTTTCCTTTTAATGATCCAAATTAATAATATGATTAATGCCTTAAAGTCAAGATCCTAAACCAGTTGAAAAAGCGACTCCATTACCATACATCCCAATGACCTATGCTTTGATAAGACTTACAGAAAAAATATTGTCCATTTTTTATCGAATAAAATTCGATGGTTTTTGATTCATTTTAGGGTTTCCTGAATTATTATGGTTGACATTGCAATTTTATTCGGTATAATTAAAAAATAATCGAATAAAATTTTATATGTATTGAAAATATGCGAGTTCAATTTTGGAGCCTCCATGGATAACATTGACAGACACACTTTAAAAGCCCTTCAACTGGACGGACGGAAAAAAAACAGTGATCTTGCCAAAGAGACCGGGCTTGCACCATCTACAATGCTTGATCGGGTGAAAAAACTTGAAAGCAAGGGAATTCTCAAGGGGTACAGAGCTGTTGTAGATCCTGAAAAAATCGGACTCAATGCCCAGGGGTTTGCCTGCATTTCTCTGGATCGCCATCAGGTTAAGGATATTGAGGTGCTGGAAAACGAAATTAAGAAAATTTCCAATGTCCGTGCCTGTTATCATATTACGGGTAGATTTGATTACCTCCTCCATGTTGTTGCACCGGATCTTGGCGATTTTGGCAGCCTGATCAAGGAAAAACTGGCCACCATTCCGGGTATGGGGAAAATTGAAACATTTATTGTATACGCAGAAGTCAAACCTGACCATGGATGCCCCATTGACGCAGCTTTAATTTAACAAAAAAACCAAAAAAAGAATAAAAAAGGAGAATATAATGGCTAAAAAAAAAGCGATCCACGATTTTTACAAGATGAAAGAAAATGGCGAAAAAGTCACCTGGTTGACATCCTATGATTTCCCCACTGCACAGTTTGCAGAAACAGCAGGGCTTGACATGATTCTTGTGGGCGATTCCCTTGGCATGTGTGTCTATGGATACAAAGGCACGGTTCCGG
>JABIYQ010000457.1 GCA_018702715.1 Desulfobacula sp.
GGGACTTCTTTTTACTTTACCATAAAGCATCCTGGAAAGTTCCATATCAGAACAAAACTTTGCAGCCCCGGTGACCTTTTCCACACCGTTCACATTACGTTCAGATTTTCCGATATATTCATAATCATTATTATATTCATACTCATTTTTTACTTTCATGTGAAAGAACTCCTTATTTTGCAGCGGTTTCTTTTTTGGGTTCAACACTGAGGACTGCTTTTACGATCTTATTGTATCCTGTGCACCGGCAGAGATTTCCTGAAAGGGCATGTCTGACTTCTTTTTCCGACGGGGCTGGATTTTCATCCAAAAATGATCTGCTCGCCATAATCATACCAGGTGTGCAATAACCGCACTGGAAAGCACCATGGTCGAGAAAGGCTTCCTGAACCGGATCTAATTCTTCTCCCTGAGCCAGTCCTTCAATCGTTTGAATGCTTTTTCCATTCATTTGAAGTGCAAGAATGATACAGGATTTAACAGCTTTCCCATCAGCACGTACAGTGCAGCCGCCGCATAATCCTTCGCCGCAGCCTTCCTTTGTTCCGGTTAATCCCAAGTGAGCACTTAAAAATTTTTTCAAGGTTGTTGCAGGATTGATTGTTGTCTCAATATGCTCCCCATTGACCTTTAAACTTAAGTTTTCCATGATAGGTCTCCTGTCATGCCGTATTTTGAATTTCAAAAATGTTTAAAAAAAATGCCTAAAACGATTATAACGTTCTGGCACGGGCAGCAGCCTCTTTAACGGTTCTTTCTACCAGAACCTTGGCAATATCCCTCTTAAATGCTTCTTTCCCATTCATATCACTCGTCGGCTGAATATCTTCGGATACTGCCTGTGCAGCTTTTTCAATAAGTGGGTCAGTAATTTTTTGCCCCCGAATGATTTCTTCTGCTCTTTTGACTCTGGAAGGAAATGAATTTACCGCTCCCATTACAATGCGAATGTCATCACATGTTTCAGGACTGGATTCTTTCAACGTCAGATGTGTTGCAACGCTCGCAACAGCCAGGTCGGTTTCCCTTATGGCAAATTTAATATGAATACCTCCATTCATAACTGCCTTGGGAACATGAATCTCGGTTAATATTTCATCTTGATTTATTATCGTTTCAAAGGAATCGATAAAAAAATTTTCAAGGCTTACCACCCGCTGGGTCTCAGCTCCTGTTAATGTTACCTCAGCTCCAAGGGCAATGAGGGTCGGCGCAAGATCCGAGGCAGGATCAGCACTGCACAGGTTCCCGCCAACAGTTCCCCAGTTCCTTACTGCCACGGAAGCAAGGGTGTACTCCATCTGAGCCAGCATGGGGAATTTATCCTGGATAACGTCTGATTTTTCCACGGACCTGTGTGTTGTAAGCCCACCAATTCGAAGCCCGTCGTCTTTAGAGTAATTGATATAATCCAGGTCCATGATCCCTTTTATATCAATTATATAAGGAGGGCTTACAAGCCTTTGTTTCATCATGTTAACAAGGGTTTGACCCCCTGAAAGGACCTTGGCTTCTTCTCCATATTGGGCAAGCAATGCACAGGCTTGCTTTACATTTTTTGCAGGAAAGTATTGAAAGTCATCCATAAATTTTGTTCCTTATGAATTAAAGGTTCTTGTTTGATTTAATTTGGCTTTAACTGCGTCAGCAAATTCCTTTCCCATTTTTTTTGCTTTTGATTTCATTATTCTGTCTCCAAAAGTTGCCAGACGGCCTACAATAGAAACTTCTGCCTGGTAAAAAACTTCAGTCTTGTTTTCAGCCAAACTTTTGAGTTTAATTTCGGTTTTCTGTTTAAAATGTCCTAGATTCCTGATTTCTTTGCCTTGTCCTACAGTACGGATCAAACTGTGGGGGGTGGCTTCTTCAATTTTGGTGCGAACCTTAAATCTTGCTGAAATAATACCAACCTTTGTTTTAACAATGCTGTCGTATTCATTTTCACCAATCAATTCCACACTCTCACATCCAGGTATACAAAGCCCTACCTTTTGGGCATCAAGAAGAAACTCATATAAATTTTCTATTGTTGTGGGAACTGTAAATGTTTCTGCAATCAGCATATGGACTCCTTTATTTTTCTTTGAGGATAACAAGGGCATCAAGGGCTTTTACACCTTGGCCATCATCAAGAACAATCAACGGGTTGATATCAATCTCGGCAATATAATCTTTCCAGTCGCAGGCTAATCGGGAAAGCCTTAATAATAGATTTTCAACAGCTTTAATATCACTGGGTGCTTTGCCGCGGATACCATTTAAAATGGGAAACCCCTTTATCTGTCTGACCATATTTTTGGCTTCTGATTTTGATAACGGAGTAATGCGAAGGGATATATCTTTTAATACCTCAACAAAAATTCCTCCCAGACCAAAAGCAATAATAGGGCCGAATTGAGGGTCCTGGGACATGCCGGCAATAACTTCAGTGCCGCCAATGACCATTTCCTGGACAGCTACCCCATTGATCTTTGCACTGGGATCATAGAGGAAGGCATTATCAATTATTTCTTTATAGGATCTTGCAATATCTTTTGGGGAATTAATCCTGAGCCTGATCACATCTGCTTCTGTTTTGTGTAGAATGTCAGGAGAATCAATTTTCAATACTACGGGGAAACCGACTTGTTCAGCAAAATTGACTGCATCATCAACGCAATTGACTATTTTTTCCCGGGTAACAGGGATGCCGTAAAGGTTTAATAATGCTTTGCTTTCATGCTCGCTTAAGCTCTTATCTGAAGCATCGAGTATTTTTTTAACCTTATTTTTATCAATGGATAAATCAGGCATATCGTTATTTGTATTAGCAGGTTCTTCCTTGGCTGATTTTTTAGCCGCCATATGGTAATTAACCAGAGCCTTTACTGCTGCGGCACATCGGTCAGGAGATTTAAAAGATGCAACTTCACTATTATTTAAGATTTGTATCCCGGGATTGGACAAACTTCCGGCTGCCCACCAGGCAACCACGGGTTTTTTAGAGTCTTTTGCTACTTCAAGCAGTTGCAATGCCCTGTTAACGCTTCCCTGTCCCGCAACCATGGACATGTTTATCTGAATAATATCAAAGTTCTCATCATCGATAAAATAATTAAAACACCGTTTAAACATTTCAGGATCACTAAAGATTTGACCGGTCAGGTCAAAGGGATTGGCAACCTGTCCAAAGGAAGCCATCTCTTTTGAAGCAATCTCAATCGTTTTTTTCGAGGGTTCAGGCACTGTCAGTCCTAATTTGGTATAATGATCTGCCATGATGATACCCGCCCCTCCTGAACTGCTCAGGATACCTATCCTGTTCCCTTCTGGTATCCGGTTTTTTGAAAACAGAGATGCCGTTTGAAATAATTCATCGTAGTTGCTAACCCTTATAACTCCCTTTTGTTTCAGGATGGCATCAATAACGGAATCAGAACCGGTCATGGAACCTGTATGGGAGGCAGCAGCTTTTTTACCGACTTCAGTCTCTCCGATTTTTAAAACAATTATAGGTTTGCGATGCTTAAGGGCAAGTTCAGCAACTTTGATAAATTTTTCACCATCTTTGAACCCTTCGATGACGGCTGCAATAACCTTTGTCCGATCATCATGAAGAACCAGATGCCTTATATAATCTGACACATCAAGGTCAGCTTCATTACCGCTGGAAATAAAATAACTCAATCCTATGCTGTTGTCCTGGGCTCGGTTTGCCATTGATCCTCCCAAAGCACCGCTTTGGGAAATAAATCCTATATTGCCCGGAATGAGGGACTCAGTTTCCATGAACTGGGAAAAAGAAAGTGCGATATTGTCATTGAAATTAACCAGCCCGATGCAGTTGGGTCCACAGATTCTAATGTTTTTTGTTCGTGCCAGTTCCTTGAGTTTATCCTGTGCTTTTTTCCCTTCAATCCCCATTTCGGCAAACCCGGAGCTGAAAATAACAACAGACCCCACATTATTATCAGCACATTCGTTTAATACGGGAAAAACAAATTTTCCAGGAACTGCAACAAGAGCGCAATCTATATCCATGGGCACATCTGAAATGGCAGGATAGCATTTAACATTGTTGAGCTCTTTATACTTTGGATTTACAAGGGCCAGTTCACCTTTATACCCATGTTTAGTGAGATACTTAAATAACCGTCCTCCAATTCTTGTCGGACTTTCAGAAACTCCGATTATTGCTACGGATTTCGGTGTTAACAGTTTTGATAATTCAGGTGCCATTGGACAATCTCCATTAAATCTAAGTAATCATAAATAATATAGAAGTGCAAATCTTATGCCATTGTCAAGTACTATTCAAATCGACTTAAAATTCAATTAGTTTCAATTTTATACTTGATCTCTAAATTTGGTTGTGTTTAATTAGTAAACAATAAATAATCTATAGGCGGAGCGGCCATTAATGGAAAATAATATTCTTCCCTTCAACTTAAACGGAAATGATTTAAGTGCCATTGCCATGTTTAATAATGGTAGTATCACTTATACAAATTCCGCCTTTGAAAAATTGTATAACCCATTAAAAATTGGGCTAAAAAATAAATTAAGACAATTGCTGTTCAGGTTGAATTCAGAACTTATGCAGTCGGGGAAAAAAGTTATAAAAAAAAATGTCGAATGGATTCCAAATCATGAAAAGATTCAAATTTTTGTATACTTATTAAACAAATCAAAATCCAGCAAAAACAGCATGCTCCTGGTGGCAGCCCCGAAAGAACCTGCCGGTAATCTTCCATTCTTTAATCCCGGACGGTCTGTGGATTTTGACAACTCACCTAAGGTAAAGCTTTCTTCAGCATTTTCACGTCTAATTGGTGAAGACATCCATTTTAAAGCGGTTTTGTTCAAGGCTCAAAAAGCTGCCCAGAGTGATTATCCCATACTCATTAAAGGGGAAAGCGGCACGGGCAAAGAAATCCTGGCAAGTACGATTCATGAGGCAGGCCGCCGCAGGAAAAAGAAATTTGTAGATATCAATTGTGCTGCTATTCCAGATCAGCTCATTGATAGTGAATTATTCGGTTATGAAAAAGGAGCTTTTACAGGTGCATTGCCAGGTGGGCGCCATGGTTTGTTTGTGGAAGCAAATCATGGAACACTTTTTCTGGATGAAATAGCGGACGCATCTTTGCCCACACAGGCCAAACTTTTGAGAGTGCTGAATGAAGGGTATTTCAAACGGGTTGGAAGTATGAAAAATATCGAAGTTGATGTCAGGATTATCTCTGCAACAAATAAGGATCTTTTGCAAATGATAGAGGAAAATCATTTCCGCCAGGATTTGATTTACCGTCTGAATACTATTACCATCAACCTTCCTCCACTGCGGGAACGCTACATGGACATACCTTTGCTGACCAATTTTTTTCTGGGAAAACATTCTAAAAGAATGGAACAAACCTTAAAATTTTCTGGCAACTGCCTTGAAGGACTTAAATCTTATCACTGGCCCGGAAATGTTCGCGAATTGAAAGGTGTGATAGACTATATGGTGACCATGGCAACTGGAAGTGTGATAACCTCGAATCATTTTCCCGATTTCCTCCAGCACCAAAAGGGAGTTGCAGATGAACATACTGAATCCCAGTACTTTCAATTCAAAGATGATAACGATTCTGATCTGCTCTCCAAAGCAGTTCAACAGGCGGAAAAACAGATCATTAAGGAAGTTTTGCAGCATGCAAAAAACAAATCCGAAGCGATTAAGATACTTGGAACCAGCAGGCGAACATTTTATTCAAAATTAAAACTATATAATATGGAGTAACTGCTATTTTAATCAATTTCAGATATGGCTTAAAAAAGAAAACTCAAGATGGAAATGGACATTGATTGCTGGCACAATTTATGCTGTTATTAATGGGGTATGGCATTCATGGTAAATGGCTTTAGGGGAAAACCAGTATAAGAGAATTGATCAAAATACAAACAGACAAAATTATAATAAAAACAAATTTTATGGGAGTTCTAAGGTGAAAGCAGCAGAAATTACAATTGTTGATTCCAGCCCCAGGGACGGGCCTGTGGGGTTGCCTAAAATACGTACGGCTGAGAAAATAGCCCTTGCAAACAGCCTTATGGAAAGCGGGGTGACCAAAATTGACTGTGTCGGTTTTACCCATCCTCGTATCAGGCCTGAATATGCCGATGCAGAAAAGGTTGTCAATTCAATTGACAAACGGCCCGGTGTCACAATAATCGGCATGGCTCCCAATGAAATAGCATGTCGAAGGGCTCTAGACACCAGTGTTGATGAAATCGGTGTTCTGGTTGCAGGAACCGAGTCATTTAACAGGGCCCTTCTGGGTATCAGCATTAAAAAAGCGCTTTTCAAAACCATTCCGGCCATTATTCAGGTATGTAAGGAAAGGGGGAAGACCATCAGAGCTTTTCTGACTTCCGCATTCTGGTGCCAATTTGAAGGAAGGGTTGCAATCAATGATCTTGTTGAACTTGTCAGTAAACTATCCTTTCTGGGTGTAAATGAAATTTCTCTTGTGGATACACCTGGAATGGTTAATCCTAATCAGGTCAAGGAAACTGTTTTTGCACTACAGGAGCTTAAACTTGACACAAATCTGGCGGTTCATTTTCATAACACCACGGGTTTGGGATTAGTGAATTGTCTTGCCGCCTATGAAGCGGGTATCCGTATTTTTGATACAGCCATAAACGGATTAAGCGGCACGCCTTATGGTGCGCCTGCCATGGAGGTCGGTTCATGGAATGTGCCCACAGAGGATCTGGTTTACATGTTTGAGCAACTAGGGGTGAATACCGGTATCGACATAGATGCAATAGCTGATTCAGCCAGACTGGCACAGAACATTGCCGGCCGTCCATTATCAGGACATCTGATCAAAGCAAGGAAGGCATTTTTACCTTCCGAATTTTCAAATCCTCTATCCTTCAACTGATTTGATAATCAGCATGATACCGTTTCATCTTTAAACTAACGACCCCTATGAACAGTTTAAAGAAATATTATAACTATATTGACTGCTGATGATCGTTCTTTTCCCAACTTCCTGAATATTGTTTAATAATTAAACGATATTTGTGCTTATCAATAAAAGCTGTTTAATATATAAACAGTCTTCATTGTCTGTGATTCATAAAACGGGTAAAACCCTGTATTCAGTGCTGATTCATTCATAGGCAATACTGGCACCAGTATTGCATATATTTCCATCCGAGGGGCTGGTGTTATATTTCCCGGAATATTCTATATCTAAAGCTGCATAGGAACTGCAGTATTAATCCGGGAAATTGAAAATGGCCATTTAACTGAATTCAGCCAATTTGAACAATGCAGGCAATGTCAAAAATTATGTCGTTGAACTGAAATATAAACAAACGGGAGAGGATATTATGGGTATAAAGCCATTGGGAGGAAGAACCCTTAAAGTGCTCGGCAAAAAAGATATTCAGATGGTGAATGAGACAGCCATGGAAATTTTGAAAGATCCCGGTTTCAAGGTTCAGCACGAGGAAGCATTAAATTTATTTCAGCAGGCCGGTGCAGATGTGGACTTTAAAAAGCAGATGGTTCATATCCCTGAGTTTCTTGTAGAAAAGGCTCTGAACAGTGCTCCCCGCTTTATAACAGTTTGCGGAAGAGAGTCTAAATGTGATTTGAAATCGTTCAATGGTGTTCACTACAGTGGTGGGCACGGGGCCACTTTTATCATGGATATTGAGACAGGAAAACGCAGATCTGCTGTAAAAAAGGATCTAGAAAATAATGTTTTGATCCATGATGCCCTGGAAAACTCCCATATGATTTATCCTGAAATTTATCCCCAGGATGTTCCTGAAAAAGCTTTGGACAGGCATATATCAGAGGCATTGCTGAGTAACACAATGAAACCGGTTATTGCAACAGCATATGATGGCGCAGGAGCAAGGGATCTCATTGACATGGGAATCGCCATTGCCGGAAGCCGGGAAGCACTTAAAAAAAGACCCATGTTCACATGCAGCTTTGGTATGATAAGTCCTTTTGTATATGAGCCTGCCAGAATTGATGCTTTGATGGAAATGTCCCGGTTTGGTATCCCCTTCCAGATCTATACAATACCAGGAGCAGGTACATCAGCTCCCGTGACCCTTGCTGGCACCCTGGCACTTTCAGTGGCAGAACTTTTATCAGGA
>JABIYQ010000190.1 GCA_018702715.1 Desulfobacula sp.
CAAAAAGACGGGTTTCGCATTTTTTTCTAAAGGTATCAGAGCTGATATCACTGGTAAATTTTTGCACTTTTTCAAGGGTATTCCTGACAAGCGTTTCACCATCAAACTGATTGTCACTGAATTGAATTCTGCAATCAGTAGTCCTGAACCCATTCTGGGATGGATAAACAAGTGTGGTAAATGTTTCCTGAATAGCACTTCTCAAACTCAACATAATTTTATCACGACTGGTTCTGGCCTGCACCCGTTGCGGGTCTTTTTCAGAAAGTCTTTCCACATCAAAATCATCAATAATGGATTGTATTGCCCTATATTGCGCTGCCTGTTCAATCACACGATCCAGAATATTTTCATGGGTTCCTGTTAAAAACAATATTCTGTTTTTATATTCAATATCATTTGCAAATTTATCCCAATCCTTGCTTAATCGGGTTGTGCCTGAAGTGTTCCCAGATGGCTCAACCATAATTAATGTGATCTTATCTACTTCGAGACTTACCTCATCAATGGCCGGCAGCAGTGCAATTTTTTGATAGCAATCTTTTGGTGGCACAGGTGAAAACAAAGATTCCAAATAGACTCTTAACTCTTTTAAACAGGACTGTCGGTTATAGGATGTGGCCATGGAATGAAGCTTTGCAGCAAGATTCTGGGTGTTTTTATAGAACAGACGTCCATCAGAGCTTGTATGGAGGTACCATGCCTGGGTGGGCAGATAATCAACAATATCTTTTTTAACTTTGGAGATGTCCCGCCCGGGTCTGCACAAAAATCCTATAATATCGCTTTCTCGAAGACCATGTGTGGCACCTGGAATATTGGCAAGGGAAGCCACCAGAATCAATTTTGATACATCCTGGGCATCTGTACCGGAACCAAGCCTTGTATCAAGGGCTTCAGCCACTGAATGATTTTCCTTGGCAATATCGTGTGTGACTGCTTCGCTCAAGGAAGGGTTGATGGTCTTAATCTCTGAAAAGATTTCTTCATTGTTCAGATCCAGGTCATATGGATGGATCAGCATCTGTTGATCGGCACTACCGGTTTCATACATGCTTGATACAATGGTTCGCATCAGACGGATCAGACCCCTGGTCTGCTGAAATCCAGGATTTTCTTTAAATCTGGCATAAAGATCACGGATTGAAAAATGAAAAGGATAAGATTCTATCAGCTGGGCAGCGTATGAATCCGGGGAAGCACTTGTAACATCCATTTCTTTGGCACTTTTAACGGCACTGGCGTATTGATTGGCAATTTCTTTAATAACTGCATTATCAGGCAAATCTTTAAAAATCCTGGTTCTTAGGATATGATAAAGTTCATCTCCATGGGTGTTGACCGGCTCAATTCTGAGTGCAGAACGATTTGTCTCACATTGCAGATTATCCAAAGCTTTGGTAATCTGCCTGCTTCCTCCCTGATATGAAGCAGTCAGATCAGAGATAATCACGCATACATTGGATAACGAAGCCTTATTAACTGCCACCAGCAGGTTTGACAGTGCAGTGGTGGTTACAACAGACAAATCACTATTGCCGATTTCCTTTGACTTTACATATTCCATATAAGGAGGCAGCTCATCAAGCATAATGATGGTTGGTTCACCCTTTAACAAATTAATCCAGGCAGTTTCTCCAGGAGCTTGAAGGGGTGAATAATATTCATTAAAAGCCTCTTTTTTCCCAAGCTGTTCTGCAATGGCACCCCACACCCCTAAAGGTGCATCCGATTGACGGCCGTTGAATCCAACCACCCTGACAGTTTGAAGATTTTTCCCAGGGCTGTTTTCTCCTAGCACTCGGATACGTAAATCAGAATCAAGCGCTAAAAGACCAAGCGCTATCATATTATGTGTTTTACCTCCGCCCATTGCTTGGGTAAGTAAAAAAGTACTGGCTTGATCTCCTGATCCTTCCAAACGGCCAAACGTTTTTTCAATAAGTGTTTTCATCCCGGACGTAATAAAATTCTCATCAAAAAAACTGTTGCCATCAATTTTTGATTCAAGAAGATCTGAAAGAGCCAGTACAACATCACGTCGATCTTTATTGAACACACTTTCACGGGGTTTGCATAATTTTTTCAGATACATAATACATCCTTATATAAGATCAATCATAGATTTATTATTAACCGAATACGTGTTTCATTGTATTATTATAAAAAGAATTAATTCGTTGGAAAACCAATTTATTGATCATTCACTTTTCCTGATTCTGCTTTGCCTTTTAAAATCCAATCATCTACTTCTTTCTTACGGAACTTCCAGAGCCTGCCAACTTTATGCCCCGGCAATTGTCTGCGATTGATCCACTTATATATTGTGTCCCGTTTAGCACCCAGATATTCTGCAATTTCATCTACAGAAAGCCATTTATCATCCATTATTAAATCCTATATATAATGAAAATTTAATTAATTCTGTCCAATTGATCACTAAAGAATCATTTAAATCATGAAACAATAGTTTGTGTCAATATAATTTTTGATACGAGCACTGATCGTGTTTTCCCAACCAGCGACATTTATAAAAAAGCAGGGCAGGTAAAAGTGATGCGCGGCGATTATTTTTAAGGTTGAAAGTGTCCATTTTTACTTGACCACATCAAGCCGAAAGGGAAGACCTTAAAATGACCAGACTGGCTAAAACCAGGCTTTTCAGGGAGGTAAAATCCTGAACACTATCCTCTGTAGTCCAAGTTTTATTATAAAATGACCAACCACTATATGTAGCTTCCATGGGTTGCGGGGAATTGTTGATACTTTTGTTTTTAGACGTGATTGCCCTGAGCGCATATTATTGTAGAGATATTTTTTGCCTTGTCAGATGGTTGAACAAATGATAAGTCAAAAAGGACTATTTCATCAATCATAATGCAATCAGAAAGGGTAGGATATTTGTGGGTGAATCAAGATTTGCAGAGCTAAAAGAAAAGGAAAAACAAGCAAGAAAACAAATTGTCATTGAATCTGCTTTGACCCTTTTTGCCAAAAAGCCATTTTTTGAGGTGGGCATGCGGGAAGTTGCAGAAGAGGCAGGAATTTCTCCGGCAACCATTTATAGATATTTTCCAAGTCAGGAAGAATTATTTCATGAAGCGTTTCTACAGGATATTTCTTCTGCCAGCATAGAGTTTAAATCATTGGTTCAAAATGATAATCCGGTCAGCATTGAAGCGTTTGGTATAAAATTTGTTGACCATTTGATTGAGAATGAAACAACATTTCAGATGATGACGTACCTGATGTTGAAAAACAATCTGGCAAATCCTGTTTTGGGCAAATTTGATTCGCTCACAAAGATTTTTTTTGATCTTTTTGAGCAGCTTCTGATAAAACACGGAGTGAAAAATAAAAATGCCAGATTATATTCACACTCATTTATTGCATCGATAACCGGAATTTTAATGACCTTTCGCAATTATTCCTTAAAGGATAAAAAATCTGTTAGAGATCACATTATAAAAGTAATAAAGATAACATCCCTTCTTTATACTGATCAGCTGATAAACAAAGTGTAACTGTGGTTTGTTCCATCCAGTGGAACGGGTTATGCAAAATTTCTTATGGCAAATATCCAGCCTTACTTGTCATGCCTTGACACATTATTTTGAAATATTATATTTGTGAAAATTTATTATTAAGAACTATATTTTGCCATGATTAAATTTACCAAGATTAAATTTGAAGGATAAGGGCATAAAGAATTATGGAACAGATCAAAGAATCAATAGCGGAAAATCACCTTTTAATCAGCAGTATCCGAAATGAAATCGCAAAGGAACTTGTGGGCCAGGAAAAACTTGTAGATAGCCTTTTGACAGGGCTTTTAACAGGAGGACACATTCTTATCGAAGGGGTTCCAGGGCTGGCTAAAACAAGTGCCGTAAAAGCACTTGCTTCTGCTGTGCAGGCTCAATTCAAGCGAATCCAGTTTACCCCTGATCTTCTTCCTGCTGATTTGACGGGTACAGAAATTTATCGCCCCAAAACATCTGATTTTATAACAAGAAAAGGGCCTTTGTTTAATAATATTATCCTGGCGGATGAGATTAACCGGGCACCATCCAAAGTACAGTCGGCACTGCTTGAAGCCATGGAAGAAAAGCAGGTGACCATAGGGGATCAGACATATTTGTTGCCTGCCCCTTTTATTGTTTTAGCCACCCAGAATCCCATTGAACAGGAAGGAACCTACCCCTTGCCTGAAGCCCAGGTGGACAGGTTTATGCTTAAAGTGCGTGTTGTATATCCAGACAAGACCCAGGAACTTGAGATTCTTAAAAAGAACAGCTTTCAAAAGCCTGAGGCCATAAACCCGGTTATCAACTGTGACCAGATTGCCGGTATGGGCGAATTGATTGATCAGATCTATGTGGATGAAAAATTAAAAGAGTATATTGTAGACCTGATATTTGCCACACGAAAACCGGCTGATTATGGAATGGATGTGGCCGAATATATCGAGTATGGCGCATCTCCAAGAGCCAGTATCTTCCTTGCAAAGGCAGCCAGGGTCAATGCATTTTTGTCGGGCAGGGCCTATATCACGCCCCAGGATATTAAGCTTATGGGACCTGATGTACTGCGCCACAGAATCATTTTAAGCTTTGAAGCAGAGGCG
>JABIYQ010000619.1 GCA_018702715.1 Desulfobacula sp.
AAGCAATTTCGTTCAAGTTATAAACTTTGCGGTCCTAATCATCTTTTCCTTTAAAATTACCAGCAGGACCGATTTCAATATAGGATGCACCCTGTTTCATGCCAAAGCTGCCGGCTAGAACAATAATCAGGTCTTCATCTTTAAAACAATTCTCGTCCAGCAGTCTGGAAATGGCTTTTTTCAGAGGCTTTGTACTGGTGACATCCATGTGAACATAATCGGCAAATACACCAAAAGATAGAGATAACTGCCGCATGACCTGGCGGTTGTAGGCCTGAGCATATATGGGACTGTCCCCCCTGTAAGCAGCAAGGGCAAGAATGGTCCGTCCGGAGAAAGAATCTGCTACAATTCCTTTTGTTTCTAATCTTAAGGAAGCCTTTACAGCAGCCTTGGCAAGGTAAGCGGTTATCTTGTCATCAATGGAGTAGGGAACATTAACATAGCTGCTTTTTTTATCTTCAACTTCCTTTGCAATCTTGGCCATGGTTCTGACAGCCACTTCAGGATATTTCCCATTGGCGGTTTCCCCTGAAAGCATCAGGGCATCTGCATGGTCCAGGCAGGCATTCGCAACATCAGAGACTTCAGCCCTTGTCGGTCTGGGGGATTCAATCATGGAATGCAGCATCTGAGTGGCAACAATGACCGGTCTCCTTTTTTCAATACAGGTTCTGACAATTTTTTTTTGAATTAATGGGATTTGCTCTGTTGGGATTTCAACGGCCAGGTCCCCTCTTGCAATCATCACCCCATAGGCATGATCAAGAATTTCATTCAAATTTTGAACCCCTTCTATATTTTCAATTTTTGCTATAATTTTGGCAGAAGATTTCTTTTCATCCAGAATTTTTTGTACGGCAATAACATCATTTTTATTTCTAACAAAAGAGTGGGCAATGAAATCCAGACGATGATCGGCTGCAAACCTGATAAAGCCCTTATCTTTTTCACTCAATGCTGGAAGTGTAACATGGACAGATGGGATATTGATACTTTTTCGGGCATTGATGACACCATCATTTTCCACATAACAGATTAAATGCTCATTTGTCTTTTCCATTACTGCAAGGGCAATATATCCATCATCAATCAATATGGAACTTCCCATTGGAACATCTTTTACAAATTGCTCATAAGAGACGCAGATGACATCTCCCTTTGAATTTTCATCAGGCGCTCCTTTTATTTTAATGATATCCCCGTATTTTACTGGAAGGGGTTTGTCATTATCGCAGGTTCTTATTTCAGGGCCTTTTGTATCTAAAAGAATCCCAATTTTAAGGGATACCTGTCTTGTATTTTTTATCACCTCAAGCGCGTCATCATGTGTCATATGAGCCGTATTCAGCCTGACAACATTCATACCGGCCCAAAAAAGTCCTTTAATAAACTCCTGAGAACAATTTAAATTAGAAATAGTGGCGATGATTTTAGTATTTCTCCGTATCATGTTCAAACCCTCCTTTTCTGCAAATTTTGATAATAAAATTTTCAATCTGTGTCTTTGCATCAATAGAAGAGGATTTTAGCTTGTAGTCCAGATCACCTAAAAAAATTAATGCTTGATTTAGTTCATTTAAAGAAAAGTTTTCAGATTTTTGAAATGTCTGGAAAACAGGATATGCATTTTTTGGATTAGGAGCCAGAAAAAGATCATTTGCCTTGTTCGCATTTTTCTTTAAATCTTCATTGGATAAATACTGGTCCCTATCTTCCATACTGATCTTTATCTGTTCATCATAATGAATAACTTTTGGAAGAACACTTTGTTTGAACGAATTAAAATTCATCTTTTTCAAACTCATTTTGTTATTTTTTGAAACCTTTTGTGTAAAACATTTCACAAGAATCAGTTTTCGAATTAAGTTTTCAAAAGATTTTAATATTTGAAGGGGATGAAATCCTTCATTAAAAAGCGAATTCAAATAAAATAAAGCATTTTTAATATCTTTAGCCATGACAGCATTGGTTAAATAAAAAATAGGGTCTTTTTTATCTCTTTTTACTACAGCTTTTACATCTGCTGTTGAAATTATCTTAGCTTTACCGGAATAGGCAATCAACTTTTCAAGATTCTGAGATAAAATTCCAAGATTAAAACCTGTCAAGTCCACAAGGGTTTTAAAGGCTTGATTATCTATAGTTTTTTCAGACGTTGACAATATCTTGTCTGCAATAGTTTGCAATACTGCGTTTTGCTCATCCTGATCTGCTTTTCTTGCCCCTTGAGCAACAGAGCAGTCAATGATTAAGCCTTTGTCTGCGATTGTCTTATATATTTTTTTTCTTTTGTCTACAAGAGAGGTTGTCAATATCAGGTAATGATTTTTTGGAATCCCCTTTACAATAAAATCCATCAGGCGATCAAGATCTGATGATGAAAAACTGATATCAGTACTGTTTTTTTGTGTTTGAAACAAAGGGATATTTTTTACTGCCACAACTTTTTTGGATACAAGAAAAGAAAAAGTGGATACCTGTTCAATAATATCACCCATGGAAACCATACCGCCCTCAAGGATTTCAAGGGCAAACTTTTGCTTATCCTTTTCCAGTATAAAACAAGACATGATTTTAAAGGTTTGCTTTACCAGAAAAGATTCACCATAAATTAAAACCAGGCCCGGTATATCCATTTCTTGAGCAGACTTCAAAAACGCCTCTAAAAGACTATGTTTAATTATATTCTTATTTTGGGTCATAAAAAGATCTTGATTGTTTAATTAAAAAAACAAAAGAAATCAAAAAAATCATGCCTCCTATTCCCTGTGACATGGAAATAAAATCAAAAATAAAATTTCCTCGAAAATCTCCCCGGAAAAATTCAATAATTGATCTGAACAAAGAATAAAGCATTATATAACTTAAAAATACCATA
>JABIYQ010000456.1 GCA_018702715.1 Desulfobacula sp.
CACGGGTTTTAAGATCCTTGCAATTTTGTGTATCTAAATGTCTGTTGTTTAATATGGTTCTTTAAACATCGTCTGTAAACCCTCTTATTTCTTCTAACAAAAAAATCCTTTGTATGAATCAATGATTTTATGTTATATTTGAAGGCAAATAAAAAATTTCCATTTGATAATTTTTTTTTAATTTTTCTTGATTCAGATCAATTCATTATTTTTCTTTTTTTGTTAATTTTTATCTAAGATTAACAAAAAATGGAGGAAGACATCATGCATGACGCCTGTAGCGACGCTTTTCAATCTGGAAAACAAATTGTGGATAAAATCAGAATCATGGGGTTTAATACAAGTCCTTTGGGTTGCGAGTTTAATATTAAATGTACAAATTGTGACACTGAATTTCAAATGGCACACATGGAATCCCAATGCCCGTCCTGTAAGATGGTATATGGGGTAACACCCTGTCATTCCCATAGTGCAGAGTTTGTAAAAGCCGCAGGAGTAAATTATTAATATGCCAGATACGATGGAGGATATAAAAAAACGCCTGGAAGAGCTGAACAACCTTATTCGTGAGACTGAGGCACGTCTTCCTGCCCATTCCACCAAGCCTCCTGTAATGGTGGACCTTTTAGAGTATGAAGATGAATACGATGTACTGTTAAAAAAACTCAACGAGTTGAAAAACAGGTGATCAAATATGAATAATTCAAAAATATTTAATGAAGCATACCCAGAGCTTTTGTCCAAGGTGAAGTCCATGGATTTATCCCAAAAACTTAATATTCTTGGAATTCAAAAACAGGGCCCTTTATTTATTTTTTATTTTTTTAATCAGCAGCTTGTATTTGACGGGGATGATTTTTTTGATGCAAAAGGAGCTGATCTTAACCCTGCAGTTAAAGTGGTGCTTTGTACTTATATATTAATGAGTCCGGAAAACGTATTAAAAAGTGATGGAAAGCTTGTGACCTTTAGAGAATTTTCCGATGCAGGCCCATTGTTCTCAAGATTTACGGAAAATACAGCAAAAATTATTCAAACAAGTTTCTCCAACCAGGTTGAAGCCCTCAGGCAAAAGTGTTTAAAATTTGGTGGAACAATACTTACCAATCAATCCTATGACATCAGTGTCCGTTTCAGGGCACTTCCAAAAATTCCAATTATTTTAAATTTTAATGATGCAGATGAGCTCATGCCTGCAAATGCAGGATTTCTTTACCGCGACACAGCTGCCACCTATCTTGATCTTCAATGTCTGACAATTACATGTACATATCTCACCGGCCTTTTAATTCAAAACTAATTATGGCATCTGGATATGGTTTGGAAATCATTCATGCCATGATGAGCTTGATCATCATCCTAAATTTTCCAGAAGAAAGAGGCCACAAATCATTTAAATAAGGCTCAAGCATTATTCAATGAAATGGGCATGGAATAATGGGTTAAAGAGACTAAAAAAATCATGACTCTTTTCAATGGAAAATAAGTTGTTTTATTTTTAAACAAAATTGACATATTTCTTTCATTTATTGATCAATACTATTGAAAACATTGGATTATTGATTTATCCTTGACCAATAGAGGAAAATAAAATGAAGAAACTCATAAAATGGGTTGGAGAAGTTGAACAGATGGCAGCACAGACGTATTTACAAGCTGCTGACGTTTTTGCCGATGACCCGCAATTCAAATCATTTTTTGAAAAAACCGCAAAAGAGGAAGCCTGGCATTACAATATAATGAAAAGAGCTGAAGAATATTTCAGCTCAGCTGAGGTTCCTGTACCTGCTATTTCAATCGATAAAGAGACGATAGACAGAATTAATAATTTATTCTCAGATATTAGAAAAAAATTAAAAAAAAATACAATTTTAAAAGAGGAACTTGCAGAAAAAATCGTTGAAATCGAATTTTCGGAATGGAACGATATCTTCATCTATGTTGTGAATATTCTAAAAGAAAAAAATAAGGAATTCATTCATCCGGCACCAAGAATTCAAGCCCACCTAGATAGCATTGTTTCCTTTTTAGAAAAAACATTTAACCATTCAGATGATTTGTTAAAAAAGTTAAGGCAATTACCCTCTGTTTGGACTGAAAACATCTTGATCGTAGACAATGAAGAGCAGATAACAACGCTTATAAAATCACTTCTAAATCGCAACGGTAATATTGATGTCGCCAAGAATGGGGAAATGGCTCTAAATTACGTTGAGGGAAAATACTATAAATTAATAATCTCTGACATCAATATGCCAATTATGGATGGGATATCATTTTTCAATAAATCCGTTGCAAAGTTTCCTTCTTTACAAAAAAGATTTCTTTTTATGTCCGGCAGCCTTTCCCAACAAGCAAAAATATTTCTTGACGAAAACCATTTACAATATTTGCAAAAACCAATAGAAATAAAAGAGTTAAGAGATGTTGCTTCAAAAATTATACTTTCAAAATAAAGGATATGAACTTAAGAGAAAAAATGTTTCAAGATCGGTTAAGGACCGCAGATGAAATAAAGTAAACTGAAATAGCGAATGATTTTGGTTCATCTACAAGGCGCATTAAAGGTTTAATAGCAGGCCTATTTGACCTTTGATGCAACGCAGTCGATGGGCCAAAAGACAAGCGATTTCGTTTACTTTATAAAATTTGCGGTCCTAAAGCATTTGTTAGTGCAAGGGATAAGGCATTGAGCAAGTGCTGTTGACTTTTTTATGGTGGGTCATATTTTATTAGCATAGTCAAAGAAAGAGCCGTCTACATGAATATCAACATTCTTTTTTATCAATCTCTTTCGGCTATATTAAAAATAGAATTTTTAAGAGGTGATCAAATGAAAAATTATTTTGGACCCATTGTAAGAAATTGTTGCACTTTGGAAAAAGGCCGGTTAAAGGAAGCTTTGATGGCTTGTGACTACTGCACTGAAAGTATTGAAGAAAGGTACATGTGTTATCACAAGACAGCAAAGGAAAGCGGGAAGAGGGCCAGGGCCTGTATTGCACCAGTATCGTTAAAAAAAAGACCCTGTCGAAGGTAACATTTATCGAACCCTTAGCTTCTTAGGAGGATACCATGGTTTTTACGAAAAATCCGGTCAAAAAATATATTGTAGATCTTAATATTTTAAATACTCATAATGAAAAAGGCTGTGAAGCCTGTCACCAAAAATTTAATCTGGGAGATACTGTGGTGGTTGCCTGTGGCGGGTGGTCAGATGGTTGTGCCAAGATGATCCATGAGAATGAAGCGATTTATGACCAAGGTACAAATGCATATTATGAACGCAGTTTTTACCACTCTTTGAATGATTAACTCAGAATGTACAAAATAGCAATTTGCCAATCTCCTGCAACCCGGCTAAGATATAAAAATGATTATTAAAGAATCGGGGGAAATCAGTGATGGCCTCTATGTGATTGGCCCTTCGGCCATACCGGTTTATCTTTTAGACGGGCTTAGGCCTGTTATTTTTGATGCAGGTTTCACTGCCCTTGCGCACGAATATGAAACCCGTATCAAAGAAATTTTGGGAGATCGCAAGCCTGCTTATCTGTTTTTAACCCACTCCCACTTTGATCATATAGGGGCTGTTAGCCATTTTAAGAGTGTTTGGCCCAGGCTTCAAATAGCTGGCTCTGTACGTTGCCATGAAATTTTGTTAAAACAAAAAGCCATTAAATTGATAAGAGATCTCAACCTTGAAGGCACAAAGAATTTAAAAAAGTTGGGCATCCACCCACTCAACGAGCAGCCCTTTGAGCCTTTTGATATAGATATCCTGATCACACCGGACCAGAAGATCAAGCTTTCCTCCGATATCATAGTAACTGCCTTTAATACACCCGGGCACACCTGGGATTTCATGAGCTATTGGATTGCTGAAAAAAAAATCCTGATAGCCTCAGAAGCTGTTGCCTGTTACGAGAGTAATGGATATCTACAGCCGGAATTTTTAGTCGATTTTGATGCATATCTATTATCCTTACAAAAAATTAAAAATCTGGATACAAAAATTCTATGCGCGGGTCACCATGCGGTTTTTACAGGCAAAGACGCCCCGGGGCATATCCAAGCCTCAGTTAAAGCTGCAAATGATTATCTAACCATGACACAAGATTTCCTTGTCCAGGAAAAAGGTAATCTTGATTGCACTGTTTTAAGAATCAAGGCTGTGGAATGGGATAACAGGCCCTGGCCTAAACAACCTGAGTCTGCCTATCTTTTAAATACCAGTCAGAGGGTTAAAATAATATGGGAGCGGATGAATAAACATGGTGGCGGTCATACAGTGACTATAAGCCGAATTAAAACAATTAACAAAATTAAACCCATATTTAGAGAGTATCTGGATTATATGAGTCAGTTTTTTTTAATTCATGATTTTGAGTCCTGGTGTAAAGGTGCACTGAAAAATTTACAACTCGATTCTATTGCCGATGACCGGTATATTTATATCCTAAAGAAATCAGACGCTATTATCGGCTTTGCAATGGTCAATAAGCACTTGCGGTTCAATTCAAAAGGATTTGCAGTGGCAGAATTCTACATTCAAAAAAACCATGAAAAAAAGGGTTATGGTCGCAAATTGGCTGAACATGTATTTGAAAAGTTCCCAGATAATTGGGAAGTTGCAGTGAGTTTAAAAAACAAATCAGCCCTGGTGTTCTGGACACAGGTGGTATCATCTTATACAAATGGTAAATTTATTAAAAAATGGAACCCTTCTTTTTGCGGGTATGGTTTTGTTTTTAACAATGGTTTAAAAAAATGAAAAATTTTTTAATTTTTATTTGAGACTTTCAATTCAAATTATCAGGCAGGAATATCAGGGATAATTGGGACCGCCGTCACTGGGACAGGAGAATTCTTCAAAACTTTTTCCGTTACAGATCCAAAACGAAATCTTCCCTTTTCTCCACTGCTGGCCATAACAACAGTATTTATTTGCTCTTTGTCAATTAATTTTAAAATTTCTTCTGCAGGATCTCCCACGGCGATGTGCCGAACATATAAAGAGCATCCATCCATGTATTTGTCACAAATTTGATTCAGCCGTTTTTTTGCAGATTTGTGGGCCCATTCCATAAGGTCATTTATATGGCTTTCTCCAAATTCACCATACCATGACCCATGGTGTGCAATATCCTGAATAACGTAGACCACATGTATTTCGCAACCATCTTTCCTGGCTAAAGATTGAACATAGGGGAACGCTTTTTCAGCATTTCCTGAAAAATCAGTAGGCCAAAGTATCTTTGTTATTTTCATTATAACTCCCTGTTTGATGAAAATTATTATTCATGATGTCTTTGAACTATTAAAATTAAAACAAATCAGGCGTTTGCAACGGGGTTGTTCATTTTCGACAATTTTTAAACAACCCGGGTTCCATCAGGCCCAGATAAACACAAAACTGCCGTACCATTTCAGGGTTACAGTTTTCCCCTTGCTTTAGCATTTCAAAATCATGTCTTGAAATATTGAGTTTATCAAGAATATCAGTAAGCGACTGCTTTTTTTCTTCAAGATTGGCAATCACCTTCAGGGTGGTTGAACAAAGGTGGCATTCTTTTTCATAGAATTTTCTGAAACCAGGATCTTTAAGTTTCCGGTCCATGATTTCTCTAAAAAATAACACGATAGATGTCCTCCAGCTTTTTTTCAGACATCCGTTCCAAAAAATCATTTCTGTAAGCTATCACCTTGTTGATATACTTTTTAGGGACCTTCCTTGTATTTTTAAAAAACACATAATAAAGTACAATAAATTTTTGATAACAAAAAAAATAAAGAACCCGGACCCTTTCTTGGGATAGAGTAAACCTGAGTTCATGAATACCGTCATGTAGAACATCTGCGTAAGGTCTGGTAAGTATTGGCCCCTGTTCTTCAAGCAGGGTTAACAATCTTAATACCTTGACCTGATGCCGGGGGGTACAGGTGTTTATAAAATCCGTCACAGGGCAGGCCTGTTCCATCTCATCGCAAAACAGGATGTTCCATTTCCGACGCATGCCTTTCTCCAATATTTTTAAGTTTTAAATCTTCGTCTTCAGGAAAATACAATATCAGAATTCCTGTGAGTTTTAAATCAATTATTCAAACCATTAAGGTTATCTGTTCGTTGTATTCCAATCTGGGTTTGGCTCAAAACTTATATTAAACTGTTTTTAACTATATACAGCGTTTAATCCAAAATCACCGATTTTACTGTTTATTGTTGTGGATTAATCCGGCAAAGGCGCTTTTGCTTCCAAAATTATCAGGTTTTCAGCCAGGCTCTAAATATGCTAAAACTATTTAGAAACACAAAACATAAAACAATATGAAGGACTCACTAAAAAATGGATGATATTGTTAACCAAAAAGATATAAATAAACTGATAATTACAGATGACATATTCGCCTTCATAAATAATAAATATGGTTGTCCACCTAATTGGACAAGACCGCAAGGATTTATTTCACTTTCAAAAATAATATTGGAACAACAGGTAAGTCTGGCTTCGGCAAATGCACATTTTTTAAAACTAAATCAATATCTGCCGGAATTTACTCCCATAAATATTTTAAACCTTTCAGATGAGGAAATGAGAAGTTGCCAGATAAGCCGTCAAAAGTCTAATTATCTTAGAGCCTTATCATCTGCAATAATAAAAAAAAGGCTAAAGTTGGAGGCGCTACAAAATTTAGACTATTTTGAAGTAAAAAAGCAACTTACAAAAATAAAAGGCATAGGCGACTGGACTGCTGATGTATATTTAATGTTTTGCTTAAAGGCAAAAGATATTTTTCCATTTGGAGATATCGCAGTCATTAATACTGTGAAAGAGATATGTAATCCTCAATCTAAAGAAGATATAATTTTACTGGCACAAAAATGGAGACCATTACGCTCGCTTGCTTCGTATTATTTCTGGCATTATTACCTTAAAAAACGAAATAGATCTTCAAGCTAATATTGCACCTATCAGGCTATAGGAGGTGGTGGTAAAGGTAATTCTCCACGCTGCAAGGCTTGCCGCGCCACTTTGACAGGTATTTGGGCCTCACAGGGAACACCCACCTGACACAAACCACATCCATACCCCTCAAACTTATAGGTTTTCTTTACATATTCTCTGGAAAGGGCCAGGTGCTCCCTGCACTTTTCCTTGTCATGGCCGCCTTGTGTAATTGCACGGGCCGGGCAACGGTCTATGCATTTGCCACAAGTACCTTCTGCGTAATAGAGACAATAGGCCCTGTGATTTGTATAGGGTCTTGGGGTTGGTTTAATGGATATTTTTGCCACCACGGACCCTGCCCGCATTGCTTTGCCTCTTTCAGTGATAAGCCCGTCACATAGACCGAAAGTACCCAGACCGGCTGCATGGGCAGCATGGCGTTCTGACCAGGAAGATGCATAAGAAAACCGCTCTGATTTTACTATGGTCCAGTTAGGAACAAGCATGGGGGCAACGGCTTTATGTCCGGCATTTTCAAGGCTTTTAACTACATGGTTCCTCAATGCCACGTTGAATTCCTCGCCAAAGACCCTGATCCGAGCCCATTCTTCAGAGGGATACCTTTTTGCCCGACAATTGGTTTCACGAACCTGTTTTCGTTGAGGTAAAATCCATGAAATGACCGTCAGTTGTTCTGCTGTCACAATTTCTTCAGGGCTATGTTGATTGAATACCTCCCAGGGTGTCCAATGGAAAGCGCCAACATACTCTTTGTATTGCTGCCAGATCTTATCTGTACCAGAAGAAAAACCAACCAGTGCAGAATCCCAGGCAGGATCATTGTTTTCATTTCTCAAAGAATTAAGGGGTGAACTTGAAATAAAATCCTGAATTAATCTATTTACCCAATTTTTAGAAATATTTACATGTTTTCCCATTTGTATCTCCTGTTTCGATCAGATTGACTTTTCTTTATCCCCAAAAAAAACACAAGGCCTGGTCTTTTTTAAAAAAAGAGAAACTTTAATCAACTAAATAGCAATCATAATATATGGATTGCAAGAATTAACCCTAACGTTGCATAAAAATTTTCTTAAAAATTTATTCAAATTTGTTCGATTAAGGTAAATATTCAATAAATATGCTATAAAGAAAACAATATATAAAAACTTAAATTAATGGATACGCCAAAGGCCTTTTAAAATGGTATCACCTGCAAAAAAATCCATGAGTGAGTCATATGACTTGGCAAAAGAAGTATTTTATGACAAAAGAAAAATCATGAGAGGACAATAAGGAGAGAAAGCATATGACTTTAAAAAACAATGGTAAGCTGACTCTTTCAGAGGCTCTTAGCTCTCAGAAGGATCGTGAAAACACTTATCGGGAAAGGGCTCTAAAACTTTTCCCCTGGATCTGCGGCCATTGTGGGCGCGAGTTCAGCAGCAAACGTCTGCACGAACTTACCGTTCACCATAAAGACCACAACCATAATAATAACCCCCCGGACGGCAGCAACTGGGAACTTCTGTGCATTTACTGCCATGACAATGAACACTCCCGGGACCAGGTTGCCGATGCCTATGATCAGGATGTGCCTGACAATTCCTCGGAAAATGATTTTGTAGACAACCCCTTTGCCGGATTGGGAGATTTATTAAAAGACCAACTGCCCAAATAGAATTGATTGACGAAATGAATTCAATTTTTTAAAGCATCTGCGCTTTTACTTCATAGAGAATACAATTGTGGTCTTGATGATTGTTGTGCTGCAGATCCTTAAAATCATGGGACATCTGCGTGTAATTATGGTATAAGTCCTGATATTGTTATCCATATATTGTAAAGTCATAAAAATTAATAAAACATTTAGGATATTATATGTCATTTGATGAACTTGGCCTTAGGGCCGAACTGCTAAAAGCTGTTAAATCCAAGGGATATACTAGTCCCACTCCCATTCAGACCCGGGTCATTCCAGCTATTCTCAAGGACCATGATATCCTTGCCAGGGCCCAGACAGGGACGGGGAAAACAGATGCTTTTGCACTTCCCCTGGTTGATATCCTCAGTCGAAATATTCACGAAAGAAGATACCCCCGTGCCCTTGTTCTGGCACCAACCCGGGAACTTGCACTTCAGGTGGGAGAGAGCATCAAAGCCTATGCAAGGAGGGTGTCCATTCGATGCACAGTGGTTTACGGCGGGGTTAACATAAGTCCTCAGATTGATCGGCTGAAACGCGGAATTGATATTCTTGTGGCAACACCGGGTCGTCTTCTGGATCTTGCCTACCATAGAGACCTGGATCTTACCCGGATAGAATTTCTAGTTTTTGATGAAGCGGACAGAATGCTGGACCTGGGATTCAGTGATGAAATCTCCGAGATCCTTGATCTGGTTCCTAATGAACGCAGGACCATGCTGTTTTCCGCCACCTACACCCAGCAGATCCGGAATCTTGCTAAAATAATGCTACAGAAACCGGAATATATTGAGGTGACACCAAGTAACACAGCTGCAGAATCTGTTGTACAGAAGCTGCACCTTGTGGACCAGACAAATAAACGCGCACTTCTCATCCACCTTATTACCCAGGGACACTGGACCCAGATACTGGTCTTTGTCCGCACAAAATTCGGGGCAAACAAACTCACTGAAAAGCTCGTTGCAAATGGTATAAGCGCTGCTGCCCTGCATGGCAACAAGAGCCAGTCTTTCAGGACTCGCACTTTAAAAGAATTTAAGAACGGTGAAATCCGCACCCTCGTAGCAACGGATGTGGCCGCAAGGGGACTTGATATCAGCAATCTGCCCTATGTGGTCAATTATGACATGCCGCGTATCCCCGAAGATTATATTCACCGCATCGGTCGCACCGGCCGTGCCGGCATAAGCGGGATTGCAGTATCCCTGGTCAGTCCCGATGAAAAAGTTCATCTTAAGGCCATTGAAAAACTTTTAAAACAAAAGATTCCAAACCAAGAAATTAGCGGCTATACCATGGGCGGCCCGGTTCCGGATTTTGTTTTATTACGTCCCAACAATCCGTCCAGCGAAAAAAAAGTAGACAAAAACATAAAAGAGATTGTTGATGAAAGAAAAACCAAAAAGCAGCGGGGAAAACCGCCTGCCGGAAAAACAATCTTAAAACCCCGATCCCGCAAGAAAACTGAAAAAACCAAAGCCGGAGGAAAACCATCCCGATCAAGAACACGCTTCCAGCAATCTTCTAAAAGAGGCAGCGCAAGGGGTAAAAAACAAAATCATTCTTGAATAATGGTTCTATTCCGCCCTGCTTTTTTTGCCTTGTAAAGAGCTTTGTCTGCAAAATCAAGGAGCTTATCAAAGGCGAGAAATTTGTTCTCTGCTGTTCCAAAAACCCCTGTACTGACTG
>JABIYQ010000106.1 GCA_018702715.1 Desulfobacula sp.
CAAAATAATTCACACGTTCCCACCCGTTTTTCTCCCCAAACACAGAACCTAACTCTTTTAGCCGTGGATAAAAAGGACTGGTCCTTAAGGGACGTCCCCATACATTTTCATCATTGGGAAAATGAAGGTGATAATAATTGCGGTAGACTTCCCGGCAATGTTGGGTAACATAGTCAAGATTTTTAAGATGGGGTCCGAAACGTCTGACATTCATTTCATGGGTATCTATGGAAGGTTCCCCTTCCAGAATCCATTCACATATTAATTTTCCCACACCGCCTGCACCTGCAATACCATTGATTGAACCACCGGCTGCAACCAGAAAACCCTTTAATCCAGGAACAGGACCCAAAGCATAATGACCATCCGGAGTAAAGGCGTCAGGCCCGTTAATCAGCTCTATTACCTCTGCCTGCTCAAGAATGGGTAATCTTTCCATTGCCATTTCCATAACCGGTTCAAACAAATCCCATTCCGCAGGCAGCAATTGCTGATTAAATTCCCATGGAACACCTTTAGCAGCCCATTCTTTTGGATTGGTTTCAAAGGCACCGATAAGAAAAGATCCCACATCTTCCCGGCAATAAAACAATTTGTCCGGATCTCTGATCACGGGTGTTTTTGGGGCCAGTTCATGGCCGGGGATGGGCTTGGTGGTCAGGTATTGATGCATTAAGGGCACCATGGGTATATTCACCCCCACCATTTCTCCGATACGTGGAGCCCATTCTCCTGCAGCATTTACAACGCACTCTGTGTGAATATCACCTTTATCGGTGATTACCTTGGTGACCTGCCCTTTTGCATCCACTTCAATGTCGGTTACCCTTACACCTGTATTAATCTCTGCTCCCAGTCGTTTTGCTTGGCGGGCCAGTTCATAGGTTATGGAACTGGGATCAATATGACCGTCATCCGGAACCCAGACTGCTCCATGTAGCCCCTCACCCGACATAAAAGGTGCTATTTCAAGTGCTTCGGAAGGTGTGATAACCTCGGCTTCAATGCCGATGGCTCTTGCCCGGCTGACCTCTCGACGAAGTGACTTTAAGCGCTCTGTACTTGAAGCAAGGCGCAGGCTTCCCACCGTATGCCAGCCAAGATTTTCTCCAACTTCTTTTTTCAGCTCGTTAAACAGTTTAATCGTATAGTTCATTATCTTCATCAAAGATGGCGATGTCCTGAACTGGGAAACCAGACCAACAGAATGAAAAGTAGTCCCGCTTGTTAATTCGCCCTTGTCCACAAGGACAATATCCGTACAGCCGGCTTTGGCAAGATGATATGCAACACTGGTCCCAAAAACACCACCACCTATGATAACTACCTTGGCCTGATCTCTCATAACGGTCTCCTCTTATCTTTTTAAAATTCCTGTTAAAACTATATCATCTATTAAAAAATCGCCCATAATTTAAGACATTACTTTTTTTAATATCTTTATCAATGTCTTCTTATTACAAGTCAAAATACTAATTTTAAATTAGTATAACTATAAGTTATAATTTTCAGACAAAAGGCATTCAGGCCCATCATTCAACCGATTACCCGATTTGATATAAAAAATTTCCATTTGATTGCTGTGATCATTTAAATTTTAACCGAGTCTCAAATGAGGGCAAAAACAAAAAAATGGATATTGAATAGAAAGGAAGGATAAAAAGATACTTCTTGCAAAGGATTATAAGCTATTTTTATCATTTCAATTCAAGTTGTTTTCCTGATCTTTCCACGGGATATAGAGTGAAATATCCACATGTATCTTCTTTTTGTGCCTAATCATCCGGTTCGACTTGCTCAAATGCGATAGAAACTGACCTTTCTTTACACTCCAAAATTTCATTGCTTTTAATTGTTTTATATTGTCAGGGGGTTAATAGTTATCCGGTCAGTTTTGTGCCGGGACCTGATCAAGAAGTTCCCTGACTTTCAAGGACAATTCTTCAAGTAGAATGGGTTTATTTATATAGCCTTTTATGCCAAAAGAACTTGCTGTTTCCTGATCAACCCGCTCACTGAATCCTGTACAAATTAGAATGGGCAAATCCGGTCGAATTTCCAATAATTTTTTGGCAAGCTGTGTGCCGAGCAATCCCGGCATGGTCATGTCAGTAATAACAAGATCAAACTTATAAGGATTTGATTTAAATAATTCCAATGCTTTTGTGCTGCTTGTTTTTCCAATTACAGTATAGCCCATTCTTTCAAGAAGGCGAACATTTAATTTGACAATTAATTTCTCATCATCAACAAATAAAATTCTTTCTTCTCCAGATATTTTTGAAGTATCTTCTGCCATCTCTGTGATTATATTTTTTTCCCGGGTAATGGGAAGGAAAACATCAACCTGAGTTCCTTTTCCTGTTTGGCTTTTAATATTAATTGTACCTTTATAGCTTTTTACAATCCCATGGATTACAGACAGTCCTAAACCAGATCCTTTTCCCTGCTCTTTTGTTGTAAAGTACGGATCAAAAATATTGTTCAGCACTTCAGATGGTATACCCGAACCCGTATCACCTATGCTCAAACAACAATATTTTCCTAGTGGCAGTCCAAGCTTCGGGTTTGGCTGCATTTCATTTAAACTCACCGTGAGAGTGCCCCCTTTTTCTTCCATTGCATGATATGCATTGGTACAAAGATTCATTATGATTTCATGTATTTCACTTGTGTTGGCAAAAAGGTAAATGTCTTTGCTATTTAAATCTTTCTCAATTTTTATATTCGTTGG
>JABIYQ010000085.1 GCA_018702715.1 Desulfobacula sp.
ACTATGCAGGCCTGACCCCGATTCTTATTTTACACTGTCAAAGGCCTTTTTGAATCTTTCCAAAGAACCTTTTATGGTTTTGTCCGGCACTGCATAGGAAAGTCTGAAATGGCCGGGACCACCAAAGGCTATTCCTGGAACAGCAAGGATGTTGTGTTCTTGTAAGATGCCCACAAATTTAACGTCATCTTTAATTGGGCTTTTAGGGAACAAATAAAATGCACCATCCGGCACACCAAATTCATACCCTGCAGCATGCAGCCCTTCACAAAACATATCCCGACGTTTTTGGTAAATGTTGATATCCACTGTAACACCCTGAAGCTTACCCACAACCTGTTGAAAAAGGGCGGGCGCATTCACATACATCATGGTATTGGTCACCCCTGTCGCACCAGCAATCATCTGGGCATCTTCTGCCTTGGGATGAATGGCAAGATAGCCGATTCTCTCCCCTGCAAGAGACAATTCCTTGGAATAAGAGGTCAGTATAATTGTATGGGGATAGACATCAAACATGGATGGAACCTCAACATCATAAACAATTTTTCTATAGGGTTCATCGGAAATCAGATAAATCCGTTTCCCAAATTTTTCACTGGCAGCATCCAGGATTTTTCCTAATCCCAATAGTTCTTCTTTGGTATAAACAGTACCAGTGGGATTATTTGGTGAATTAATCAACATGACACGCGTATTTTTGGTAATAGCTTCCTCAATAGCATCAAGATCCAGGTGAAAATCGGAAAATGTTGCCACTGTTTTTAAGTTTGCACTTGCAACAAAGGCATACTGATTATAGCCGACAAAAAAAGGTGCTGGTGTGAGAATATCCTCACCTGGATTTAACAGAGCCCGCAAGGTATCATTCAAGGCTCCTGCAGCACCCGCAGTCATAACAATAAGGTCAGGTGTAAGCCCGACATTGTATTCTTTGTTCAAATAATCCGCCACTGCCTGTCTTACCTGGGGATATCCTGAATTTGGCATATACCCGTGGGTAGTGGACTTATTGTTTATAAGTTCCAGCAGAACATTTTTTACAGCAGTCGGCGGAGGAACGTCAGGATTCCCAAGGGAAAAGTCAAATACATTATCAGCTCCATACTTTTCTCTCAACCGGATCCCCTCTTCAAACATCTTCCGGATCATGGAGGCTGCTTCAACCATTTTAACCATCTTATCTGCAATAGGCATACTCATTTTCCTTTTGAAATTATAATTTAAAATTGCTTTACCATACATCAAATCTTTTAGGATGAAAACACTCCTTTAAAAAAGGAGTTGGGACTTTTTTCAATACACTCTTTCATATCAATCACATATTGCGGTCTTACCTCATCTTTCCAGCGGGGATACCCACCCTTCCAAACATAATTGATCAATTCATGAAAACCATTTTTATCAAACACATAGGAACCGATTTTGGCCTGATCATCCCTATAAATCTCAATTGAAATATCTTTTATTTTAGAAACTGATTCAATATGAGATCTCACAACTTGCCGGGTAGCAAATCCTTCTGGATTCTGTTTAAACGCTTTTGGATCATCCGGAAAAGGAAATAGAGTATACAACTTCCCGATAAAACCTGTAAACTTCATCCCATGGATGGCCCCCATCAAATCACCGATATCATTGGGATCAGCTATATAATATACCTGATGCCCAAAATTTTTTAATCCGGAATCTTCTTCTTTTGCCATTTGCTTTACCCATCTGCAAAAATCATCTGCGAAAAAAAAATACTTTTCAAGCAACAACATGTCGGATTCAATGTTAAAAAAACCAAAAGCAATATTAGAGTGGCTTTTGGATCTAAACGATAACGGCATATATTTTCTCCTTGTTGTTAACGCGAAAACTAAATTCAAACGTCTAATTGTACACAATTTTAAAAAAATCTCAAACCTGTTTTTCTTTAACTTGACCCTATGTTTGGGTTGACGCTGGTCTCTAAATCGAATATTCATATTAATTAGTGCCTGACCGGAAACCCGTGTTTGGGTGAAAAATTGCCCATATACAAGGCGCAAGAAAGTTTGAAACCGGAGTGTACTCCTGTACATGAGGATTTCAAACTTTTGCAGCAACGAAGTAGATGGGTGAGTTTTCGTTCAAACACTAATTAAATCTATCAGACCCATTACACTTACGGAAAAACAAAGAATGACATATAATCCTTGGCAGATTCCAGACAATCCTTTTGACTATAATGCTCTTGTTAATCACCCAAAAGGAATCGGAAACATCCCCGATGGAAAAAAAGGGACAAAGATTGCTGTTATAGGAGCTGGGTGCGCCGGGCTCTGCGCAGCCTGGGAACTGATGAAACTGGGTCTTCATCCCGTTATATATGAATCAGACAAAAACCCGGACAACACACCAAGGATAGGTGGAAGGGCCTATACCTGGAAGTTCCCAGGGGACCCCAAAGCCCTTGCCGAGTTGGGAGCGATGCGGATTCCACCCATTCACAAAACCATCACCGGTTACATGGACAAATTTGGCATTGATTATAGCCAGCCCTTTCCCGACCCACTTATTGTCCCCACCACCCTCTATTTTAAAGGTAAAAAATATTATATTCCCATGGGTGGATCATTGCCTGCCCCAATTAAAAAGGCCAATACTGCCTGGAAACAATTGATTGACCCCATGGTAGAAAAAATGGCAGAGGTCTGGGATAATCCTTACTTAAGACATCAACAATGGCAGAACTTTGTCCAAAAATTTAAAAATAAAAGTTTTTTTCAGGTCCTTTGTAACCAGGGTCTTTCAAGGGAAGAAATCAGTCTCTTTGGATCACTGGGGCTTGGAACAGGAGGATTTGATTCTGTATTCCCGGTCAGTTTTTTAGAAATTTTCAGACTTATCGTGTGCAAATGGGAAGTTGATCAACGCATTGTCAAAGGGGGAGTGAGTCAAATCCCTGAAAGTTTCTGGGAAAGTTATCGCCTGTGCCGGCACTGGGGAAAAATGAATCTAAAAACTCTTAATAAAGGACGGCCACTGGGAAAAGTCACTGGGATCAACACTCCTGACACACCGGGTGAAAAAATAGAAATTACCGATTATAAAGGAAATACAAAAAAATATGATGCCGTTATTATTACCTGTTCCCACAGAGCTCTTGAAGCCGGTATAAAGGTGAGCCGCAACACTTTTTCCAATGATGTCTGGAAAGCCATACAAAATATCCACATGACCCGGTCTGGAAAAGTTTTTATTCGGACGCGACAGGCTTTCTGGAAAGATCTTGATCCTGAAACAACAATTAACTGCACCATCACAGACGAAGCGATTCGCGGCACCTACCTTTTTGATTTTGATGATACGGATTCAGGCGTTATTTGTCTCAGCTACACCTGGGAAGATTCTGCTACAAAACTGCATGCCCTTGATGAACAGGAACTCTTAGATAAAGCTGTGGATAGTCTGAAAACCATATATGGCAGAGATATGATTTCCAAACAGATAGCAGAGGTCAAAACATATTTCTGGGAGCATGAAAAAGGATATCATGGTGCGTTCAAACTCAATTATCCGGGTCAGTATGAAGATCAGAACGCATTATTTCAACAAACAAGACCTAAATCCATTTTATCCCACAACGCAGTGTTTTTAAGTGGCGAATCCACGTCTTGGGCAGGTGGATGGATTGAAGGCGCACTCCACAGTGGGCTGGACGCTGCCATGGCCGTGGTCCAAAAACTCGGAGGAAGACTGAATGCTGTTTAAGGAAAAAGCAAATCGTGTCTACCAAATCATGTTTAAAGGGAAACTTAAAAATTTTCGGTTTTCGGTTGAAAACCAAATCATTAAACTGTAAACTGATGATATAAAGGACTGCACCCAATGAAAAAAAAGATACTTGTGTCAAGACTATACCCAAAGGCAGGGATCAGACTCTTGGAAAAAGAAGATTTTGCTCTCACCCTGTGGGAAAAAGAAAGACCCATGACACAAACCGAACTCATTGAACAGGCAAAGACCCATCATGCACTGCTTTGCACCCTGACTGATAGAATTGATCAGCATTTTTTAAAACACTGCCGCCACCTTGAGATTATCTCTCAGTTTGCTGTTGGGTATGATAATATTGATATTGAAAAGGCCACAAGTTTTGGCATTCCTGTCGGGTTCACTCCAGATGCCATGAGCGAGGCCACGGCAGACATTGCCTTTGGACTTATGATCGCTGTTGCAAGAAAAATGTTTTTTCTGCATAAAACCATTATAAAGGGCCAGTGGGGGCATTTCAATCCCACTGGAAACCTTGGCCTTGAATTAAAAAATAAAACCTTGGGAATTTTTGGACTTGGCCGTATCGGTGTTAAAATGGCCCAGCGCTGTAAAAATGCCTATGATATGGATATTATCTATCATAATAGAACCCGGAATAAGGCCGCTGAAAAAATGCTGAATGCGACCTATGTCAAATTTGATGATCTTCTTTTGCAAAGCGACGTGCTATCTGTTCATTGCGCTTTAACATCTGCAACAAAGGAAATATTTAATGGACCCGTCTTTAAAAAAATGAAATCATCGGCAATTTTTATTAATACTGCCAGGGGCCCTATCCATCACGAAAAAGATCTGGCACAGGCCATATTAAAAGGCGACATCTGGGGTACAGGTCTGGATGTTACAAATCCAGAACCCATGCAGCCTGACAATCCACTCCTAACAATGGAAAATGTCTGTATCCTCCCCCATGTGGGATCGGGAACAATAGAGGCTAGGGATCAAATGTCTGTACTGGCTGCTATGAATATCATCAAATTTTACAAAAACGACAATGTACCGCATATTGTCAATCCAGAAGTTCTGAAACCATGACCTCTTAAGAGACAGACAATTGACCACTAAGTTGCTTCTTGGTTGCGTCGGCGCATGCCAAAAGCTCAATATCCATTAGAAAACATTTGTCCAGGGATAAAACAAGAAACATAGGATGTGCGGGTGACTTATCTTTTATCCAGAAGATATCGAATCAGCGTCAAAGACTCTTCTTTACTGACAGGTTTCATTAAAAACCCGTCAACACCCATGTCAAGAAAACTATCTTTGTTGATCTTTTCACTGAAACCTGTAGAGATAATGACAGGAATATCAGGTCTGATCTGTTTGATCTTGCGTGCCAGGTCAAGACCTGTCATGTTCGGCATTGCCATATCAAAGATGGCAATATCAAAAATCTCGAACCGGGACTTAAATTCTTTTAAAGCATCATGGCTGCTGACAAAAGATATAACATTATACCCATACAGTTCAAAGATCATTTTCTGGACCAGAACAATAGAAGCATCATCGTCAACAAAGAGAATTGATTCTTTCCCGAACAGAGCCCTATTTTTTGTCATATGTAACCTGAGTGGTGTCAAAGAAAACATACCCTCGGGGAATATAGACCTGGAAAAGACTCCCTTTTCCAGGTTCTTTGGAAAAACAGATATCCCCATCATACTTTTTTACGATATTGAAAATATCGGAAAGTATCGGCCTTGTTTTTTTCTCTTTAAATGTAAAACAGGGCTTAGATATCATGCTTGTTGGAGAGATGTCCATACCCTCCCCTGTATTGGCAACGCTTAAGCAGGCATAGGTACCTGGATTCAAAATTATCCCATCTGGAACATCCCTGGTGATTTCAATCTCTTCTAACTTGACTTCAAGGATTCCATCATCATGCTCCATGGAATGAAAAGCATTGGTAATCAATTTCATGACAATCTGATAGATGTGACTGGAATCTGCCATGACCGGTCCGCATCCTTTGTCAATAGTACTGATAATTTTAATATTGGTCGACAAAGTTGACCCAATCAATTGTAATACTTCCCTGATAATGGGCCCAATTTTTACAGAACTTACCCCAAGGTCTGCTTGACGACTAAACTTAAGAATTTGTTTCGCCAGGTTGTCAGCTCTTTTGGCACTGGTAAGAACATTTTTTAGGGCCTCCTTAAGTTCCCTGTCACGGGCGGTAGCATCTATCAATATTTCAAGACTTCCTATGATGGGGTGAAGAATACTGTTAAAGTCATGGACGATACCGCTTGAAAGCACACCAATGGTTCCCATTTTCTGTACCTGTTGAAGTTGACGTTTCAATTTTATTTTTTCCTGTTCAGCATGCTTCAAGTCTGTAATATCACATAGGATAAGCCTTATCTGCCTGCCGTGAACCAGAGAATATTCATTAATTGAGACATAAACTCTGCTCCAAAACAGACTCTGTCTTTTTTTTAATCTAACATCAAAAAAAGGGTGGGGAAGATCAGAAAGGTAATTTTTGTCTAATCGAAATTTTTTTTGATCTTCTTTATGGATTAAATTTTTAAAATCAGTATTGATTAAAAGACTTTTTCCACCCAGCATTTTAGCAGCAGCCGGATTAACACCTTTAACAATTCCTTTTTCATCAAGTGTCACATATCCTATGGATAAAAAATCATAAAACTGAGATTGGTCATTTTTAAGGACCTCAAGATAATCTGATAACACAGGAATTGAATTAGCCTGGGAGCCTTGAACACCCTGATTAAATATTGTTTTTGCCTGCTCTATCCAGGGTTGCTTTTCAATTTTGTGTCCTGGTTGAAAATTTTTCAATATATCAGTATCCACCAAAACATTTATTAAAGATAATTCCATAACCCAAAAAGGAATATATGAGCAATGATTGTGCCAGGGGTATTGCTAAATCAAACTAATACCAACTATCTTAAATTGTTGAATAAAAACTTTATTTTCAGTGCAATCTAAAGTACGGAAAAATATAAAAATGCACAGGATTGTGGACTTAAAACAAGTTAATAACAACGCAAAAAACATAAGCATTTGAAATATAAAGAAAAAAAGAAGTGCCTATAAACATAGACATTTTGCACATATTTATATGCAAAACCTGGGGGTCAAGGCCCTGCAACATAAAATCAGGGGAAAAAGAAAGAAAATTCATATTTTAAGTTTTTACGATTTTACCTGCACATAAGGATGTGCACTCCCCAAATTATGTTTGTTTTTGTTCTCTTCCAACTTTTATAAAATATTCATTAGATTTCAAATAGTTATAAAATATTTTCTCGGAATGGAATACTTGGTCCATGCCTTGCTCTATCCATAAGTAATTAAGCGATAATTGTGTGGAATTTGTAATAGATATTTTTATTAATTTAGGATCACAAAGGAGAAAGACAATGAAAAAATTATTAGTAAAATTGTTTGTAATTAGTGTTTTGGTAGCCGGTTATACAATGCCTGTACTGGCATGTGGCGGAGGTGGTCCTTGGTAGATTCTTTTTTTTAAAAAACCTTTCTATTAAATTAATTCAGGTTAAAAAAAGCACGGAGTTATTTCTTCCGTGCTTTTTTTATTGTTTTGCAATGTGCCAAAATTCTGCGCTATTTCTGCTCAACTTATTTCATTTGCGGTCCTTACAGGTTTATTCTTAAGATTTAGAATACTTGCATTTAACACCCCCCTATGTTATTTTTTTTCTCTCTAATCTTATATCTGTTATGGAGGGAAAATGAACCTTGCAAAACTGTTCTCGCTCTTTTTTCTTAGTTGTTTATTCTTAAGCCTGGTTATCCTACCAGGTTGTACTAATCAGGAAGAAAATATTACACAAAGTACTGAATCAGAACCAGTACCTGTCCTAGGCGGCATTTATCGGGCACCTTTGTGGAACAATCCTGCTACTCTTGATCCTGCCTATGTTCAGGATGAATATGGAGTATCCATAGTTAAACAAGTTTTTGATGGGCTTATTCGGTTTGATCCCTATCTTTCTGTTTTACCGGCACTGGCTGAAACATGGCAGGTAAAAGATAAAGGAAAGGAGTACAGGTTTGTCTTGAGAAAAAACGCCCGGTTTCACAACCTGGACCCGGTTACTTCAGGGGATGTTGTTTTTTCCATCAAAAGAATTTTGCGTGCAGAGCCTGCTCCAGCCGTATTGCCCCATCTGCTTAAAATTGTCGGGGCGAAGGAATACAGGGCCGGGACCCGGGAAAATGTACCAGGATTGGAAATTGAAAATGACATAGTTTTAAAGGTTATCCTGGAAGAATCCCATGTGCCCTTTCTGACTGCATTGGGCATGTACCAGGCCGCCATTGTTCCCCAAAAAGAAGTTATTCGACTTGGGGATGAATTTGGAAGAAATCCAGTGGGAACCGGTCCGTTCAAGTTTGTATCATGGGATGGGGGCAAGTCAATTCGTCTTAAACAGTTTAAAGAATATTTTGCCGGACCTGCTTTTCTTGACGAAATCCATTATAAAATCTATCAGGGGGGACAAGATCCTCTGGTGTTAGCTGATTTTCAAAATGGCCATATTGAAGAAACTGCAGTCTACGGGGATATCAAAAAAAAACTTACTGATTCAAAGGGACTTCAATGGTTTCACAGACCTTCTTTGAGCCTCTTTTTTTACGGTATAAACCTAAAACATCCCAATCTTACAAATCATGATCTTCGAAAAGCACTTTCCTTTGCCATTGACCGCACTTTCTTTGTCAACCAAGTCTATAACGGCCGGTTTGAAATTGCAAAAACAATCTTACCACCCGGAATGCCCGGGTATAATCCATTAAATCAAATGGAGGACAACAATCCTGAACTTGCCCGCAAGCACTTGAACCGAATCCCTTTCAAGACCCTTGAAGACCTGCCTGAACTGGAGATTGTGTCTGCATTTAAAACCCCCAGGGTTGAACAGGAAATGTCCATGATCAAGGACTTTTGGGCCGGGATCGGCATAAAGCTCAAGGTAAAATACATCAATGGCTGGAAAAAATTTGAAGACTATTTAAGATCTGACAAGGTCCAAATCTACCGGTATGCCTGGTTTGCCGACATGCCTGATCCAGACAGTTTTTTATATTCTCTTTTTGCCTCTGAATCCCCTACCAATTTCATGAAATTTCAAGATGGAAAAGTGGATCAGTCTTTGTTGACTGCCAGAGGAATTGTTGACCCGATTGAACGGGCTGCGATGTATCAGAAGATCGAAGCAACTATCATGGAATCAGCTCCCTTGATCCCGCTTTTCTATATGAGTGTGGATCGGGTATATCAACCCTATGTTAAATCAGTCAAAGTGAGTGCTTTGGGAGCCCATACAATGACACTCAATCAGGTCTGGCTGGATAAACCCTTACAAAATGACTGAATACTCAATAACAAGGGGCTTTCATAATAAAAACAAAAAGATGGCGGGTTCCAAAGCAAGGAAAATATATTGAAAAAATCAAGATTTATTTCCCTGCGTTACCGATTTATCCTCATCACCTCAATTATGCTCCTACTCTTGCTGACAACCCTTGCCATTGTCCTGGGAATGCTTCAAACCAGGACTATTCGGGGCAGGATTGAGGAACAGGGGCTGGCCATTGCAAAAAATCTTGCTGTCATATCCATTGATCACCTTATCACCTATAATTACGTTGCTTTAGAAAAACTTGCCAACCAGGCCGTCAATAACCCCGACATCATATATGTAATTATCTATGACAAGGAAGGAAAGGTGGCAGGATACAGCAAAAGACCTGATCTCCAGAACAAAATACTGACAGACAAGGCAAGTCTGGATGCTGTTGAGGCAGAAGAACCCTTGATCACAGACCATGCTCCTGATTTGGGCACACCGCCTGTCATGGATGTGGCTGTACCTGTTTACCTTCCCGATACCAGGGACAGGTGGGGAACCATACGGGTTTGCTTATCCCTTGAACTGATGTATCAACAGATCCGCCAAACCCTTTGGAGTATTCTTATTCTGGGATCTGTGGCCCTTGCCATTGGCATCCTGATTTCCAACTGGGTTGCCCAAAGGGTCACCCGGCCTCTGGAAACATTGGTTAAAGCAACTATTGAAGCAGCCCGGGGCAATTTCAAGCAAAAGATTTCCATTCACACCAGAGACGAAGTGGAGATTCTGGCATCCAATTTTTCTTTTATGATCCAGGAAGTACTTGCCCAAAAAGAGCAATTGGAAAACCAGCTAAAAGAAATCAAACGATTGCAGCAATATGCCGAAAAAATATTAGCCACAATGAGTGACGGCCTTTTAGCAGTTGATATGGGCGGGGTTATTACTGCCGTCAACCCTGCTGCCTGTGCAATTTTGGGTATCCCTCCAGGGCATATAGTAAAAGGCTGTCCCGTCTTGGAATATTTTGGTAAAGACATACAGTTTTCTGACTATATAAGGCAATCCCTTGAAAATACATCAGGCAGAAATCAGGTTGAAATTCATCTGCAAAGGGGAGAAGAAAAGAGGATAATCCTGACAGGTACAAGTGTTCTTGAGTCGGATGAAAAAAACACCAGACAGCTGATATTCAATCTCAATGATATTACCGACCTTAAAAAACTTGAGGCTGAAATCCGTCAGACCCAGCGCCTTGCAGATCTTGGAACCATGGCTGCCGGCATGGCCCATGAAATTCGAAACCCCCTTTCCGCAATAAAAACCTATGTGGCATTGCTACCGGAAAAAATTGAAAAACCAGGTTTTCTGGAGAAATTTCAAAGAACCGTTCCCAGAGAAATCAACAGGCTAAATACTCTTATTGAAGAACTCTTAGAGTTGTCGAAACCGCCAAAATACAATTTCAATCCAACAGATCTCAGGAAATTGCTAATACAGAGCATTGAACTTTTAGAAGCTGATTTTAAGAGCAAATCTATTGGTTGTAAATGGGATATTCCCAAAGGACTGCCACAGATCATGGCAGACGCTGACCAGCTTGAAAAAGTATTTATAAATCTCATGCAAAATGGTGCCCAGTCAATGCCAAATGGCGGGATGATCACCATTCATGTGTCCTTTAACAATACCAGTGTTATCATTTCTTTCATGGACACTGGACATGGTTTTTCACCCGAACTGGCAGAAAATATTTTTAATCCATTTTTTACAACCAAGGCCAAAGGTACAGGGCTGGGACTTGCCATCACCCATAAGGTAGTCTCTGAACACAGGGGACAGATAGAAGCTAAAAGCAAAAAAGGTGAGGGCTCATGTTTTTCAATCAACCTGCCAAGAATACAGGATTAAGAATCATTTCGGTCCCGGGTTAGATCCAAAGCTTTCATTTTCTGGATAAGGGTGTTTCTGTGAATCCCAAGAAGATTTGCAGCCCAGGTTTGATTCCACCTACTGTTCTGGAGCGCCCGCAGGATATAAAGACGTTCAAAGGCTTGGCGGGCCTGGATTAATCCCTTATTCCCCCCTTTTCTATTTTCAGTCCCTTTTATGGATTCCCTGTGGAACAAAAGATCAAAGGGAAGATCTTTTTCATCAATGAATTGATTTTCTGTTCCCAGCACAACCATTCTTTCTATAAGGTTTTCCAATTCGCGGATGTTTCCGGGCCAGGGATAGCACTCCAACACGGCAAGGGCCTCCGGTGTAAAACCTTTTACGCTCTTGTTCATCTGCCGGTTGAACCTGCCCAGAAAAAAATTTGCCAGAAGCGGGACATCACCTTTACGGCTGTGAAGTGGTGGCAGTAATATTGGAACCACATTAAGCCTGAAATAGAGATCTTCTCTAAAAGTGCCTTTTTTCACCATCTCATCCAGGCTGGTATTTGTGGCAGCAACAATTCGAACATTCACTTTAATGGTTCGATGGCTGCCCACCCGTGTAAATTCCCTTTCCTGGATAAACCTTAAAAGCTTTGCCTGGAATTCAGTTTTAAGACAGGAAATTTCATCCAGAAAAATAGTACCCTGGTGGGCAAATTCAAATTTACCTATAGCCTGCTTATGGGCGCCGGTAAAGGATCCTTTTTCATGGCCGAATAATTCTGCCTCCATTAATTCTGCCGGTATGGATGCACAATTAATGGCAACAAAGGGCTTATCTTCACGCAGGCTGGCATTATGAACCGCCCTTGCAATCAATTCCTTTCCCGTTCCACTCTCTCCTGTAATGATGACATTGCTGGATGTTTTAGCGACTTTGGCAATCAGGTCAAAAACAGCAGACATATTTTTTGCCTTGCTGATGATTTTGGTCCTCCATGATCCCGAGGCTGCCTGAGACCTGTGAAAACTGACTTCTTTGACTAAATTGCGTTTTAACAATACCTTTTCCAGGCGATTCAATATAATTTTATGGTCAAATGGTTTTGTAATATAGTCATATGCACCGTGCCGAATTGAATCCGTGGCTTCCTGGGCACGATTAATGGCTGAAACCATTATGATATCGAGGTTTTTGTCATGGGCTTTGATCCGCCTCAAGGTTTCAATTCCATCCATTTCAGGCATTACAACATCCAGAAAAACAAGATCAAATACTTGATTTTTAACCTCTTCAACCGCTTTGAATCCGCTGTCAACACAGACGACATCGTAATCATCCTCAAGGATTAGCTTTAAGGCATCCCTTATGGCTTCATCATCATCCACCACCAGAATTCGTGCGTGTATTGAAATGTTATTGTTCCCAGCCAAAACGATAATATCCTTATCTTTTATCCACACATATCCCAAAGTCTATTTCTATATCATCACGAATACTACAAATCTCTTTTTTTTACCATAGCCTCCAGAAATTCCCAGGTCTGACAATATTTGATCACAAAAGTTCTCCTTTTCTGACCTTACCAAGGGAGGTCATGGGGAAATCGGATTTAAATGTAACTTTTTTAGGCCATTTATATTTTGCAAGTTTACCATGACACATGGCAATGACATCCTCTTTTGTCAGGCTTGAGCCGGAAGATTGAATTACAAATGCATGCCCGGTTTCTCCCCATGTTTTATCAGCCATTCCCACAACCGCTACATCTTCGATTTTTGGATGAAGTTTAAGGATTTTTTCCACTTCTGCCGGGTATACGTTTTCGCCACCTGAAATATACATATCCCCTGCCCTTCCAACAAGATAGAAAAAACCGTCTTCATCCATCCGGGCCAGATCCCCTGTGTGAAGATATCCATTTTTTATGGTTTCTTCTGTTTTAACAGGATCCTGCCAATACTCTTTCATCATAATAGACCCCCGGACAACGATTTCACCTATTTGGCCGGGTTTTGCCACTTTCCCCTGGTCATCAAGGATACTCACTTCTGCATGAAAAACCGGCCGACCAACCGTTCCCGGCTTTTTTAAAGGGTCATCTTCAGAGGCCCATAACAAAATAGAGGTTTCTGTCTGACCCATAATCTGACGGAAACCAAGCCCGGCTTCAGTACATTTTTCAATTAAATCCTGGTTAAGCTTTTCCCCGCCCCCGGCACACACCCGCAAAGAGGAAATGTCTTTTCGATTTTTTTTATCAACTTTTAATAATTCCCTGAATACCGTTGGAACCCCAAGGAACTTGGTAACCCGGTATTTTTCAATATCCCTGTAAATCATGATAGGATCAAATTTTCTATGAAGAACTATGGTTGCTCCTTTATAAAAAATGGGTGCCGCCTGGATAAAAAGACCGCCTGAATGGAACAAAGGTAGAAATACCAACATGATATCACTGGAATGAAGCTTAAAAAAAATATCTGCATTCAGGCAGTTAAAAAATGTTTTCCGGTGTGACAGGACAGCACCTTTTGGGCAACCTGTTGTACCGGAGGTATACATAATGACCTGGGGTTCTTCAGGGTCTGCCGGTCCAAGACTCCTTGTTAGAAATGCCCTTTTCCCTTCAAATTCTTTTGTGCCTTTGATAAAATCAAATACTCTTGACTTAAACCGGCCCTTGCCCACAACGGCAACCATCAGGGGAGGCAGGTAGCTTTCCAGCGCAAGTACATTTACTATTGTTCCAAATTCATCTCCATGAACAAAAAGCCTGGGTCGGCAATTATTAATAAAATAATCCAATTCCACGGATGTAATTCGAAAATTTATTGGGACGAAAATTGCACCGAGCCTGGAGCATGCAAAAAACAGATCCAAAAACTCGGGACAATTGTTCAACATAACGGCAACGCGGTCACCTTTTTCAATCCCGATGGATTGAAGCCAACAGCTTGTCCGATCGGCACGTCTACACATTGCCCGATAAGAAATGGTTTGTTCTTCAAATATAATTGCCGGCTTGTCCGGTGTCAGTTCAGCCCATCGCTGCACCCACCAGGCAATATTCATGGATCTAATCATTTACCCTCCAAAAGGTATTTGGTTTGCTTTTTTTATCCTTTTATTATTTAATTCTTCCTGAGTATCAACTCTTTGGAAGCATACTTTTAAAGCAGGGATTGTTTTATTTCAACCCGAGGTTATTAAAAAACCGTTTATGTTTCATCCGGTATAAATTTTTGTCTTCTTTAACCAGGTAGAAAAACCGATTGTTATCATCATCGCAACACTCAAACAAGCCGGTATAGTCTTTTTGGTCCATG
>JABIYQ010000551.1 GCA_018702715.1 Desulfobacula sp.
CTATCACGACCTCTATATGATGCTTCTTATTTCTGGCAAGGGTTTGAACGTTTTCAAAATCCTGTACCACTCCGTCAACCCTGACCCTGGCATATCCTTTTTTTTTCAGATCCTCAAGTATTTCCTTATGCTCTCCTTTCCGGTTTTCCACAATAGGGGAAAGTATCAGAATTTTTGAATTCTCAGGCAACGAAAAAATCTGGGCTACCATACTCTGGGCATGTCCCCGACCGACTTTTTCTCCGCATTTATAACAATACTGGGTTCCGATTCTTGCAAATAATACCCTCAGATAATCATAAATTTCCGTTATAGTGCCCACTGTAGATCTGGGGTTTTTACTTGCAGCTTTCTGTTCAATGGCAATTGTGGGGGATAACCCCCTTATGGTATCATACTTTGGTTTTTCCATCTGGCCAATGAACTGCCTGGCATAGGAAGAAAGAGATTCAACATATCGCCTTTGACCTTCTGCAAAAATCGTATCAAAGGCAAGGCTTGATTTGCCTGAACCAGACACTCCTGTAAAAACCACCATTTTTTTTTTTGGAATGTCTATGTCAATATCTTTAAGATTGTGTTCTTTTGCTCCCTTTACAATTATCCTGTCAAGCTCCTTGGAATTTGAGCCTGGAATTTTATTATTTTTTTCTTCTACTCGATCCTCTATTAAGTCCAACAAACATGCGTTTTTCATACCTTAGTTGTCACCTTTTGCAATACATATTTTATTCTTTTTAATATCCAGAAATCATAAGCATGACAAGATAAAAGTAAAGTTGGCAAATATTAAAAATCAAATTGCTTTTATGGTGTTCCATTTGATAATAATAATGTAATGAAACCAAATCAGACATATACACTTGCCTTTTCAAGCTGCCCCAATGACACTTTTATTTTCAAGGCCATTGCCAGACAATTGATTGACCTTCATGGATACAGCTTTGATATTGTATTAGAAGACGTGGAAACCCTTAACCAGAAGGCAGCCAAAGGCACATATGATATTACTAAACTTTCTTTTGCCGCCTTTGGCAGTCTTGCTCATACCTATGCCCTGTTAAGGACCGGGTCTGCCCTGGGTCAGGGTTGCGGCCCTTTGATCATCTCTCTTCCAGGCCGATCCCTGGATGACAAAACCCAACCCGTGATTGCCGTACCAGGCATGGGAACAACTGCTTACCATCTTTTCAGACTCTATATGGATGATACGTTTATTGACATGGACGCAAGCATTATCCCTATGCCATTTGAAAAAATTATGCCGGCTGTGATTGAAAAAAAAGCTGACTTTGGTGTAATTATTCATGAAGGACGTTTTGTCTATCCTGACATGGGGCTTGAATTAAAAACGGATCTGGGACTCTGGTGGGAAAATAAAACCCTTTTACCCATTCCTTTAGGTTGTATTGCCATTAAACGCGATATCGATTCAGCTATTGCCTGTGACATACAGGATTTGATCGGAAAAAGCATTGAACACGCTTTTTTGAATCCTTTTATGGCCTATGACTATATTCAAACCCATGCCCAGGAACTGGATGAAGATGTGATTCAACAGCATATAGGTCTCTATGTAAACGATTATTCAAAAGATATTGGGGGAAAAGGAGAAGCTGCCATTAACACGTTTTTTGAAAAAACCTGTGCATCAGGATTGATTAAAAAATCTGAAAGCTCTCTGTTTGCCTGCTGATATGACAGACCAAACAACCATAAAAAACGATTTCATTAATGCCATTGCAAAAACCATTGCCGATTTTAATATGATCGATAGTGAGGATGCAATCTTGGTTGCAGTCTCCGGCGGCCCGGATTCTGTTAGCCTGGTGTTGTCTCTGTTGGCCCTTCAAAAAAAACATACAATAAAAATAGGTATTGCCCACCTGAACCACAGGCTGCGGGGAGAGGAATCTATTAGGGATGAATCCTTTGTAAAAGAGTTTGCAGACAAACTTAATCTGCCGTTTTTTTGTGAGCAAAAAGATGTAAAAGCCTATGCTAAAAAAAACAGGCGATCCATTGAAGAATCCGGAAGAATGGCAAGATACCATTTTTTTAAACGGATTGCCAAATCCCATGGCTACTCAAAAATTGCCACGGGCCACACCAAAGGTGACAATGCCGAACTGGTTATGATGAATCTGTTAAGGGGGTCAGGCCCCAAGGGCCTTTCAGGAATTCCGCCCATAAGGGATAAAAAATACATCCGGCCGTTAATCCAGGTATCTAAAAACCAGATCCTTGATTTTTTAAAGAATGAAAACCAGGACTTTGTATTTGATTCTTCAAACAGGGATATGAAATATTTAAGAAATAAAGTCAGGAATCAACTGATTCCTCATCTTCAGTCTGAATATAACCCTGAATTCATCGATGCTCTGGACAGGCTCAGCAGTATATTAAGACAGGAAGAAGAGTTTTGGGAAGAAAAAACAGAAAAAGCATTTCACGACTGCCTGGTTAAAACAGAGCCTGCTTGTATTGTACTTTCAAAATCTTTAATGAAAGCTCTTCATCCAGCGCTTTTAAATCGAGTTTTCCGAAAGGCAATTTTAAAGGTCAAAAAAAATTTAAAACGCATTTCCCTTGTCCATATCAATGATATGGCCGAATTTTGTTTTAATACCTCTTCAGGAATCAGCCTGGATCTGCCCGGACAAATCAGAATTTACAAAAACAAGAATACTATTATAATTAAAAAAGAAGAAGGCCTTTTAAGGGAAATCGGGAAAAAAGAAAAAAAAACAAGGCAAAGGTTACAAAAAAAACAAGGCAAAGAAAGCTAAAAAAATTTCTTGTATATTCAAATTTGATGTTTATATATTAGGTAGTTTATTAAAGAATAAAAGCAGTTGTCAGTCGGGCGCCCGAAAATTAAAGGCAGCACCAATGGGGCTGACGTCTGATAAATGATAGGGTTTAAAAAAAAGGAAAGGAAAAACCTTGAATCAATTTTATAAAAATATTTCCCTGTGGCTGGTAATTGTTCTGATGATGGTGATGCTCTATAATATCTTCAATCAGCAACAGGTCGGACAAGTGGAAGTTGGATATTCAGAATTCCTTGCAATGGTTGAAGATGGACGTATTCAGAATGTGGTAATACAGGGCCAGGATTTATATCTAACCGACAGAAGCGGCTCCAGGTATAAAAGTTTTGCCCCGGATGACGCAGAGCTGATCAGTTTTTTGCGTTCCAAAGAAGTTATCATAAAAGCCAAACCACCTGCTGAAAACTCCTGGTTTATGTCAATCATTGTTTCCTGGCTGCCCATGATTGTCCTCATTGGTGTGTGGATCTTTTTTATGCGCCAGATGCAGGGGGGGGCTGGTGGAGGCAAAGCCATGTCTTTCGGGAAAAGTCGTGCAAGACTATTGGATGACAAGGGTGAAAAAGTCACCTTTGCCAATGTCCAGGGAATTGACGAGGCCAAAGAAGAATTAACCGAGGTTGTGGATTTTTTAAAAAATCCCGGAAAATATACCCGGCTTGGCGGACGTATCCCAAAGGGTGTTCTGCTGGTGGGGAATCCCGGAACGGGAAAGACCCTATTATCCCGGGCTGTTGCCGGTGAGGCAGGAGTACCTTTTTTTACCATCTCCGGGTCTGATTTTGTAGAAATGTTTGTGGGTGTCGGCGCTTCAAGGGTAAGGGATCTTTTTGCCCAGGGTAAAAAAAATGCACCCTGTATAATATTTATTGATGAAATTGATGCTGTTGGACGGCAGAGAGGTGCAGGCTTAGGCGGTGGACATGATGAAAGAGAACAAACCTTAAACCAGCTTCTTGTTGAAATGGACGGTTTTGAATCCAATGAGGGTGTTATCCTCATGGCAGCTACCAACCGGCCCGACGTTCTTGATCCTGCCTTGCTCCGGCCGGGACGGTTTGACCGTCAGGTCGTGGTAGACATGCCCGATATTAAAGGCCGAGAGGGTATTTTACGGGTCCACATGAAAAAAACCCCTCTGGCCAATGATGTTGATCCTGTTCTCCTTGCCAAAGGCACGCCTGGATTCACAGGTGCAGACCTTGAAAACCTTGTGAATGAAGCGGCTCTCCTTGCTGCAAAACGCGATCATGAAAAATTAAATATGAAAGATTTCGAAGATTCAAAAGACAAAGTTTACATGGGACTTGAAAGAAAGTCCAAGGTCATTAAAGAAGAAGAAAAGAAAACAACAGCTTATCATGAAGGCGGCCATGCACTGGTGGCAAGATTTCTACCTTACACGGATGCCGTCAATAAAATTACCATTATTCCCAGGGGAAGAGCTGCCGGGGTCACCTGGTTTTTACCGGAAGAAGGAGATTTCAAATACAAGGATCAGCTTGAAAACGAGCTTGCCATTGCCTTTGGTGGCCGGGTGGCTGAAGAATTAATTTTTAAAAGAATCAGTACGGGTGCATCCAATGATATCAAACAGGCCAGCAAACTTGCCAACAGCATGGTCAGAACATTCGGCATGAGCGATAATCTGGCACTGCTTTCCTATGAGGACCATGATGACAATATTTTCATTGGTCGGGAAATGACCCAGGCTAAAGCCTATTCAGAAGAAACTGCCAGAAAAATTGATGCTGAAGTTAACTTGATTGTTGATAGGGCATACAAGGCCGCGAAAAAGGTTCTTAAAGAGAATATCGACATTCTTCACGCATTAACCGATCTGCTCATTGAAAAAGAAACAGTGCTGGGACCGGAACTGGATGACCTGATAGCTTCTATGC
>JABIYQ010000262.1 GCA_018702715.1 Desulfobacula sp.
AGAAGAACTGGGCCTTGTGGGTGTATTAACTATTTTATCCCTGTATTTAATTTTATTACTAAAAGGCATCCGGATTGCTAAAACTTCAAAAACTCTATTTGGCACCATCACGGCTACAGGGCTTACTATTTATATCGGGGTTCAGGTCTTCATCAACACGGGTGTTGCCTTAGGGGTTCTGCCGACAAAAGGTCTTACACTGCCCTTTATTAGTTATGGTGGAACTTCCCTTGTGATCAATATGGCAGCCATGGGAATTTTAATGAATATCGGGGCATCTAAAAAATAATGAAAAAAGAGCCTAATATAATCATTGCAGGCGGAAAGACCGGAGGGCACCTGTTCCCAGGAATTGCTGTTGCACAGTCCCTTGGCCGGATACTTGAACAAACCGGTCACAATGCGAATATCCTCTTCGTAGGTACCAATGCACCCTTTGAGACCCAAACCCTTGAGAAATACGGGTATCCCCACAAAGCTATATTCTCAAAACCTATCAAAGGCAGCAACCCGCTCTATAAAGCTTTCTCCATGAGTATTATCCTTATTTCTCTAATCCAGTCCATGATCATCATGAAAAGTTTTAAACCTGATTTTGTACTGGGAATCGGCGGATTTTCATCATTTGCAGTTGTATTGGCTGCCTGGCTTTTTAGAATTCCCACTGCAATACAGGAACAAAATGCTTTTCCAGGGTTGACCAACCGCCTATTGTCAAAATTTACCGGGACCATTTTCACATCGTTCAAAGAGACAAAAGGCTTTGCTAACAACCCTAAGGTAAATTATGTCGGCAACCCTGTTAGAAAAACCGACTATGTTAAATCTTATGATAATCTAAATTTAAAACATTTTAATCCAGACAAATTTACTTTTCTTGTCACCGGTGGAAGCCAGGGTGCAAAAAGCATCAACACTGCATTCATGGATGCGCTTGAATTAATGGCTAATACTGACAAATTCAATATTATTCATCAGACCGGCATTAATGATGAAGCTAAAATTCTGCAACGATACAGCCGGCTTAAAATCAATGCTACAGTCAAAGCTTTTTTCCATAATATGCCGCAACTTCAGATTATAGCTGACCTTGTCGTCACAAGAGCCGGTGCTGGAACGATTTCAGAACTGTGCTTAAGGGGTCTGCCCGGCATTCTTGTTCCCTTCCCCCATGCAGCTGACGATCACCAGACGTTTAATGCAAAAGCCCTTGAAGAACAAGGAGCGGCTGTGATGATAAAAGATAAGGACCTGACCGGGCAGTCCTTAAAAAAAAGAATCGAAGATCTGCTCAAAAACAAAGAAAGACTTGACCACATGTCCCAAATGTTAAAACAACTTGCCCTGCCCGATGCTGATGAAAAAATAGCCAACCATATTTTAGAAACAAAGGGTATTTTAGAAACAAAGGATATTAAGGGGTAAGCCATGTATCAAAAAAACTATCATATACATTTTGTTGGAATCGGCGGTATCGGCATGAGCGGTATTGCGGAACTGCTTATACATCTTGGATATAAAGTGTCTGGATCTGACTTAAACCTCTCCCCTAATACCAGACGGCTTGAAAAAAAAGGCGGTGTCATTTTTCACGGACACAAAAAGGGCCAGGTAAAAGGTGCCAGCGTGGTGGTTACCTCTACTGCCATTAGCAGTGATAATCCGGAAGTTGTCCGTGCAAAAGGGCTTTTAATCCCAATTATTCCACGGGCTGAAATGCTGGCAGAGCTCATGCGCATAAAATATTCCATTGCAGTATCAGGTGCTCATGGCAAAACATCCACCACTTCCATGATTTCTCAAATCCTCAACACTGCCGGACTCGATCCCACCGTGATTATTGGAGGCCTCCTCAAAGGACTGGATACCAATGCATTACATGGCAAAGGAGAATATATTGTTGCTGAGGCCGACGAAAGCGACGGATCTTTTTTAAAGTATGCACCGGCCATTGCCGCTGTTACCAATATAGATCTTGAACATCTTGATTTTTACCGGGACATTGATGATATCAAAGATAAATTTGTTCAGTTTATCAACTCGGTTCCCTTTTACGGTCTTGCAATCCTCTGCCTTGATAATGAACATATCCAGGATATCCTTCCCAGGGTAAAAGTACGTTATACAACATTTGGCATGACAGCCCAATCTGATCTACGAGCCAGACAAATTTCATTTATGGGCAACAAAAGTTTTTTTAAAGTTTTTCAGCATGAGAAACTTTTAGGTGAAATCAACCTGAATATTGCAGGAAA
>JABIYQ010000137.1 GCA_018702715.1 Desulfobacula sp.
ATACCTTATTCCCGCATTTGAAAGAAAGGCAAAATCAATTATTGCCATTGATGTTCAAAAATTCACCTCTTATACAGATACTCTTGTCATTATTGAAGGCAATTCCCAACGTCAGGTGACCTCCATTGCGCAGCATGTAATCAAAAGCCTAAAAGGTCTTAAGCTAAAAACCCTTGGTGTTGAGGGCGTTAAAGAAGGTGAGTGGGCACTGCTTGATTACGGAGAAGTAATTATTCATGTTTTTGAATCTGAAAAAAAATCTTTTTATGATATAGAAGGCTTGTGGGCTGATGCACCAAGGATTGATCTTTCCGAATTTAAAAAAGAATTTGAAGCAAAGGAAAATTAGGATGAATTCCAATTCTCTTCCCGTCAGTATGATAATGATTCTTGACGGGTGGGGTATTAATGATTCAAACAAAGGGAACGCATTTGCCCTTGCCAACACTCCATTTTTAGATTCTCTTTTAAAAAATTTTCCAAGCTGCAAGCTTGAATGCTCCGGCAGTGCAGTAGGGCTTCCCGATGGAACCATGGGCAACTCAGAGGTTGGGCACATGAATATCGGTGCGGGCCGAAAAGTTTTGCAGGATTTTGTAAGAATCAATCAGGCCATTGACAATCAAAGTTTTTTTAAAACCCCTGCTCTTTTAGATGTCATGGCAAAAGTTTCAAGCACAAAAAAAAGCCTCCACCTTATGGGACTTTTATCAGATGGCGGAGTTCACAGCCATATCTCCCATTTGTTTGCCTTAATTGACATGGCAAAACAAAATAATGTTAAACATCTTTTTATCCATCCAATACTTGACGGGCGCGATACCTCACCCAAAAGCGGGATCAACTATATAAAACAACTTGAAGGTTATCTTGATAAACAAAAATATGGTAAAATTGCCACTATTGTAGGCCGCTACTGGGCCATGGACAGGGATACCAGGTGGGAACGAGTTGAAAAAGCTTACACTCTTTTTACAAAGAAAGGAAACATACTTGCCGACAATCCTGTAACAGCCATACAAAATGCCTATAACGCAGGCCAAACCGATGAATTTATCAAACCAATTCTTCTCAAAGCCGCTAACGATAAATTAAAGGGTTCTTCAAATGGAATAATTGATGATGGAGACGGCATTATTTTTTTTAATTTCAGGGCAGACCGCGCTAAAGAAATCACAAAAGCCTTTACTCAAAAAGACTTTAATGAATTTAACCGGGGAAATAAGATAGATCTGGCAAGCTTTGTCTGCATGACAACCTATGATGAAACCTTTGACTTGCCAGTGGCCTTTGCTCCGCAACATCTGGATAAAATTCTCGGACAAATATTAAGTCAAAACAACATCTCCCAGCTTCGAATTGCTGAAACTGAAAAATATGCCCATGTCACCTATTTTTTCAATGGCGGTGATGAAAAAATTTTTAATGGGGAAGAAAGAGTTTTGATTCCCTCACCCAGAGATGTGGCAACCTATGATGAAAAACCTGAGATGAGTGCTTTTGAGGTTGCCAAAACAGCTTGTGAAAAAATAAAATCAGGAAAATTTGGATTTATATTATTAAATTTTGCCAATATGGATATGGTAGGACACACAGGGATTTTAGATGCTGCCATCAAAGGATGTGAAACCGTTGACAAATGTACTCAAATGGTTGTTAAAACCATATGGGAGAAAGGCGGTGTTGCTTTAGTAACAGCCGATCATGGAAATTGTGAACAGATGATTGCAGATGATAACTCACCTTACACTGCCCACACCACAAATCCTGTAAGACTTGTACTTGCTTCAGATAACTTTAAAAATAGTTCCATGAATGACGGAATCCTTGGCGATATCGCTCCGACCCTTTTGAAACTTTTGAACATAAAGCAACCTTCTGAGATGACAGGAACATCTTTAATATGAATCTTGAATATATTATTACCGATTATATTACCGGAAAGCCGGTAAGAAATATGGGACCTGAGGCCGTCAGACAAATATTTGAAAAATTTCTTGTCAAACAAAAAGGCTATGCAAAAGAA
>JABIYQ010000183.1 GCA_018702715.1 Desulfobacula sp.
AACCTTTATGTAAAGGAGACGCTTATGGACATTGAGTATCATTGTAAATGCGGGTGCATCTTAAAAAAAGAAGATTTGAGGACCGTATCAATGAAAACCCTGGGGTCAGGCAAGAAATACTCAGGCCTGATCTGCAAAGAGCACTATGAAGATGATGGAGTTGTTGTGAACCGGTATACATTTTGTCTTGATTGCGAAGGAAGGATAAAAAACAAAAGGGACGGATCCCCATCAAAGCGATGCAAAAAATGCGGGAAGGAGCATAACGCTAAGAGGGCAAAAAAAAGGAAAAGAAAGCGTATAAAAGAAAGGGAGGAAGCAAAAAAGAACGGAACACCAACCCCCAGGAGAAAGAAACGGGTATTGAGAAGAAAGTCAGATAAGAACAGGGCAGAGTATTGTGACTGCTATTATGAGTGCCACATAGGAGGTAAGAGGCCCAGGTGTGCAACGTGTCAGGAGTACATACCAATATTCAGAGGAGTGGACCCTGCAGCGATGTACCAGGTAATGTGGGGGAGGCCTTATGTCTAAAAAAATTGAGATCAGTGGAAAAGATGATTTATGGCTATGGTTTGGGCTTAGTTATGCCAGTTTTTTAACACTTCCAAGGGTTATGATGCATGCAATGCCTGATCTTTGGCAAAAACAAATGTCTATTTTATTAAAAGAGTATGATGAGATGTTTCCTAACCAGCCCAGGCTTGGCACAAGAGTTCAAGCCACAAAAGATGGCAAGCTTACCAAAATGCCAGAGTTTTTAAAAAATTATAGACATCCTCATCATGAAAAAATTGACGAGATGAAAGGATAAAAAAATGAAAGAGCATCCAATTTTATTCAAACCGGACAAGGTTTTCAGGCTTATAAATAAAAACTAAATTCATCAAAAATTAAACTTTTTTTAAACTATTTTCTAACATATTGATTTTATTAGATATCTTTTTTAACTTTTTTAAAGAAAAGATTTGACATAGTCTCCTGATAGGTGTAATATAATAACCATGAGTGAGAGAAAAAACATAAAAAAAGGAGACAACAGCATGGAAAAAGCACTTAAAAGAATAGGGAAAGAATGGGAAGCAAATGGACATCATAGAATATATTTCAATGCTGTGAAATTTGCTGGAGTTGAAATCAATCGCTACAATGCAAATTATTACAATAATAAGAACTTTGCTGTTTGGTATGATTGTAATTCTGAGAGATTTGAATTTAGAGCTGATGGTGTTGAGGACGATGCATTGAGAGCAATTGAAAATATTAAAACTGCCATCTAAGGAGAGACGCTATGAAAAAAAGACAATTCGGAATTTTTTACAAAGACGATTCATTCTCAACCACCCCGATCGAAACAGGGACAGAGGGAGAAATCGCAAATTTATGGAAACATTATGGAATTCGTCAATTGGAGTTAAAAATCAGGCCTTTGGATGATATTTTTGGAAACAGAGACGAATGGATGCTTGCGTATAATTCTAACACCGGAAAACCTTTGAATCAACTTGTTTGTATAGGCTATTAAAATGAAACCATCAAAAATCAAACAAGCCCGGCTAACCCTGGGCTTCACCCAACAGAAAATATCAGGTATCATGGGAATTCATATCAAACTCTGGCAAAAATGGGAACAGGGAAGTCAAGGTATATCAGCAGCACCCGCAATGTTTTTGAGACTAATATTGGTTTTGGCTAAAATGGGGATACTTGAGAAATGCTTAAAAAGGATTGAAAATGACAACACCAAAAAGCTTTAAAAAATCTAACAAAAGAGGTAGAATAATAAGGGTTTGTAAAAAATCAATAGCATCGGAAGCTATTGGGAAACTTCAAAAAAATACCGATACATTTATTTTGACATTCGGTCAATTTTCTTTGATTGATACACTCACATCTATTTTAGATCAAACCGGACCGGCCCATGTAACAATAAGCACATGGACGGCTGCCAATGCCGATCTTGAGAGATCGGCCAGCCTCATGGCCTCATCTGAAATTCTGTCGTTACGAATGATAGTTGATATTTTTTTTAAAACACGCCAGCCCAAGTATTTTTATCACATGATAAATTTATTTGGGTCAAATAGTATCAGGCAGATGAAAACACATGCAAAATTTATTATTGTCCAAAATGATCAATGGAATATTGTTGTTCGAACATCCATGAATTTAAATAAAAATCCACGCCTCGAAAATATAGAAATATCTGAGAATAAAGATTTTACGGATTTTTTTAATAAAATTGTGGACGAAATTTTTAATGAAATAAAACCAAATGAGGTAAAAAAAAGTATTCTTGATCTTAAAAATACAGAAGAACAAAGTTTATTTAAAGAAGTTTCAGCAAATTTCATCAAGAGGAGTAGTTTAAATGAGCCAAGATTTAGCCACGAAATTAAAGAAAAGTAGCTTATTGAAAGCCGGTAAGATGGTCGATGGTAAAACTCCAAGGGGAATTATAGAGCAATTATCGAAACAGATCGCAAGGTGTGATGAAGCCTCAAGGAGAATTGAAGAAGAGGGGATTGTTGTCCGGGACATGAAGGGATCTGTAATCGCACACCCCGCTATTAAGATTGAGATTGCAGCGGGTAAGATTATCGCTGATCTTGTGAGGATGTATGGAAGATCCGGAGTAATTGAACTTTAAGGAAAAGGAAAATAAAAATGCTTAATCCTTTTAAAAAAGAACGCTTCATAGTTTGGCACAATGATACTGCTGATCGTGTGATTGTTGAAAGAAATTGGTTCCAACGGTTGTTGTATCCTATTTGTTTTGCAACATGTACCGAGATCATGAAGTCAAGTCAGATTAAAATAAAAATAGATTCTGCTGAAAAGTTTGTTGAGCATATAAAATCACATCTTGCCGATGATGAATATGTCGTTTGTAAGATATGTGGAAAATCCGTTGAAGAAATATATATAGATTCAACTAAATAATATAACAAATGGGGAGAAGGATTAGAACGGATGACTACTGCAATAAAAGCAGAGGAAGATGAGTTCACTCCCCATTCAACTAACTAATATATATAATTTAAAGGCATAATAATGGCAGTTGAAATAATATTAGATTCAAAGCAAAGGCAAACATACTGCTTAACGCTTATAAACCAGACTAAGATTGACGGGTCAAAGACTCTTGTTCTGAAGAATACCGACAAAAGCCCTACGGTCAGACAGCAAAGACTATGGTTCTTGTGGTGCAGTGAAATAGCTGTATCAGGCTTGGGTCAGGATGATGATAAGAACTCGGTACATATAAGGGCTAAATGGCAGTTTGTAAGACCTATATTAAGACGGGATAGTGATATGTTCAGGCAGATATATGATGGCTTTATGGATACTGTAAAGCATTTACCTGACAGGGCAGAAAAATGTCAGGAGTTTGCCCGGGATTGGATCAGCACCAAGAAACTAAACCGGCTACAAAAGGCAGAGAGCTTGAGAGAATTACAACTGTTTTG
>JABIYQ010000631.1 GCA_018702715.1 Desulfobacula sp.
CCTTTCATGACTCAGAAAGTATTCTTGCACTTGAAAAAGATATGCCCATAGCTACTTTGCGAATTTCATATGATAGCCCGGTTGGTCTGCCATCTTTTGATCATTATGATTTCTCCGAATACATCAAATCCCTTGAGGGGAAATGTGCCTGTGTGGGATGGCTGGGTTCTCTCAAAGGCTACCGGCATCATCCGGGTCTGGTGATTGGAATGTTTAAAACGGCCACCAGAAAAATTCGCATGAACAAGAACCGTCATATTATTTCCACCATTCATCCGCCAATTCTACCCCTGCTGGACAAAATAGTCGGTGCCAAAGCCATAGGTGACCAGTTTTTTTCAGGCCAGCTGAAAGTTCCCATGATACCGATCCATATAGACCTTGATAATATAAAACCGGGAAAAAGGGAAGTATTTGATGATCCCATAGCCCCAATCATTCAAAATTCAGATGAGAGACTGATATATAAAAATGGAGAGATTGTTATAAAAGCAGGTGAAAAAGGCCATCATGCCTTTCTGGTAATGCGCGGATCTGCCAGGGTAGTTGCGGGCCAGTCCACGGAAAGCCAGACCTTTGACGAAAATCATAACCATCTGTTATTTGGCCAGGGGCAGATTTTCGGAGAATTATCCTTGATCGACGGCAAGCCTCGAACCACAACGGTGGTATGTCACTCAAATGAATTGGACCTGATGGTATTAAATCAGGAAACATTTTATAATGAATTGGTATCCAATTCCGCCACTGCAAATCAAATTCTAAAAATTCTTACCGCCCGATTAAGGAGAAATATCGAAAACAAACCAATGACATCAAATTCCGAATTGCTGGCAAGGATTATGCTGGATGCCTCCAACTCGGGAGAAAAACCGGTCAACCAGAAATGGTTGGCCCGTCAGTGTGGTATCTGGATGAACGATATGAATCAGATAACCGAGAAATGGATCAATAACAGGTGGATTGATATTCAAAGTGAGAATTTCAGAATATTGGCACCAGAAGAATTGGAATGCCTTACTAATCTATAATTCATTTGAGTAAAGGCTTATGAAAACCCATATTGCCGCTGCACTGGATGAAATCAAAACCCTAATCGGTTCTGAAAACGTTATATCAGCTTCAGACATCCTGGCCCTATTATCAAAAAACAGTCTGGGGGTGCCAAGAAAAATAGCCGGTTGTATCTATCCTAGTTCTCTGGATGATGTCCAGAACATTATCCGTATCGCCAATACTTATCAAACCCCTCTGTATCCAGTAAGCCGGGGTGAGAACCTCGGCTATGGGGACAAATCCCCGATTAAAGATTACCAGATCCTTGTCAGTCTTGAAAGAATGAACCGTATCCTTGAATTTGATGACATCCATGGATATGTGATGATTGAACCCGGGGTTACCCAGAAACAACTTTACGATTTCCTCCAAGAAAAAAAAGCAAATTTTTGGATGGATGCAACTGCTGCAGGTAATACCGCAAGTATTGCCGGTAACACCCTGGAAGGCGGGTTTGGCCATACCCCAAAAGGTGACCACCGGAACCTTATCAGTAATCTAACGATTGTGCTGGGGAGCGGTCAAATTATTAACACAGGCACTTTTCCGGGACTGGGGCCGGATATCAGCGGATTATTTGTCCAGTCGAATTTTGGAATCGTAACCGCCATGCAAATTGAACTTGTCCCCATTCCAGAGCATTACGAATCGTTTATTATAAGCTTGAAAACAGATAAAGATCTGGAAAAACTGATTACCGACATTAGTGAGTTGAGAAGGCTGGGTATTCTGAACAGCCTTTTGCATATAACAAATGCCACCCGTGCGTTGATATCAACAAAAAAATGCCCCAAACAATTCCGTAACCAGACGATTTCCAATGAAATGGCTCAGCAATTGATGACATCCTTGTTGGTCAAAATAGGTCTCTGGTCTGCACTGGGGGCATTGTATGGTTCCAAACAGGAAATTATTGCCAAAAAAAAAATTCTTAAAAAACGGCTGGGCTCATATGCCAGGATCCGTTTTTTTACTGATGAAAAAATAAGACGGATGACCCGTATCATGTCATATAATTTTTTTGACCGGTTTAAAGTCATTCAAAATATCCGTGAGGGGCTTCAGTCATACCGTATTGCCCACGACCTTATGAAAGGAATCCCTTCAGATGAGCCAAAGGAAAATATATATTGGCGTATTGATTCCAAAAATGATCTCGGGTTAATCTGGTTTGCCCCTACCTTTTCCGCCAATGGTGAGATTACAAGAAAAGTGGTCTCTATCAGTGAATCCTTATTCAACACCTACGGTTTTGAATTGCCGATCACCTTTACACTAGTAAAACCGGATCGAATTGTCGGCATTTTGAGTATCAGTTTTAACATAAACAACCCGGCAGAGACCCAGAAGGCCCACGACCTTTACCATGAGCTGAAACAAATATTTGAGCGAAACGCTATCCAGACCTATCGGTCAAGTATCCTGAACATGGACGCAATAGTTTACCCGGATCAGGGAAAGATAGAAACGCTTAAACAATTAAAGTGTACTCTGGACCCCCGCCACATCATTTCCCCGGGAAGATATGGCATTTAATCTTGAAAGGAGATTCTATGGACATTTTACTCATTGATCCGCCGTATAAAAGTCTTAAAGGAGTTGTTGCCGAATCCGGCTATGTCTCAAGTCTTGTCAGTCTTGCTGGATTTTTACGTGAAAATGGCTTGGAATGCGGTGTCCTGACCTGTGACCTTCTCTTGGATTACGGACCCTCACAACTTTGGGATTTTGATGTTGAAAAATATGCTAAAGGGCAGAAACAGTATAAAGCAGCCGTTTCAGATGACAACCATGAAATATGGAAGAAGATTGGCCGGTACATAGAAGAATATAATCCTATGTCAGTGGGCATCACCTATTTAACACCCTGCCAGAATTCAGTCAATCAGGCCGCAAAAATCATAAAAATGGTAAATCCGGGGACAGCCGTCATTGTTGGAGGACATCATCCCAGCTTCATCCCGGAAGATGTTTTGGGAAATCCTGATATTGATTACGTTGTATTGGGAGAAGGAGAATTGGCCCTGACTGCACTGGTGAAAAATTTGAAAAATAAGCCGGTTAAACCTGAAAACATACCTGGAATTTATTACCGGAAAGAGAATCAGGTTCTGCATAATCCACCAGGACCTCTGATAAAAAACCTGGATGACCTACCCTTTGCAGCACTGGATTTGTTAATTGATTGTGATTTTAAAAAATACAGTCGCCATATGATTGGAACTGCAAGGGGATGCCCCTATAACTGCAGCTTCTGCTCAGACCGGAGACTGTGGAACAACCGTGTCAGGCGTAGGAGTATTGATCATGTAGTCAACGAAATCAAACATCTTATAAAAACCCGCAACCCAAGCGGGGTGGATATTATTGATGGGACTTTTACCTATGACCGATCATACGCCATTCAATTCTGCGACCGTTTGATAGAAGAAGGTCTTGAGTTCAAATGGCATTGTACAGCCCGCTATGATAATATTGATCGGCAGTTGATTGAAAAATTAAAACAAGCCGGTTGTGTGGCGCTTTACTTTGGACTTGAATCAGGCAGTCAGGATATTCTATCCTCGATCAATAAACGCACAACGTTAAAAGGCATTATCGAAACAAGTGAAATGGTTGCAGAAAGCGGGTTGACATCCATTGTCTCTGTTCTTGTCGGACTCCCCCAGGAAACCAAACAGGATCTGGAATCCACACTATCTCTTATGGAAAGCCTTAAGGCAGATATTTTTGATATAAACAATTATATTCCTTTGCCGGGAACCGCATTTTATGATGACATGTCAACTGAGCAAAAAATTAATATTGACTGGGGCAGCGTCGGCTATAAATCTTTTGACAATTATTTTACTCACCATATGACCCATGAAATGTTGAATCAGTATCTAAAACAAGCCTATAAAATTGCAGGAAGAAAAATGAAGATATTTCAGGAAAAAATGGCACAATAATGGGAATTGATGCGTTTTGTTTGATATATTTATGCCTTCAATAGAAGGCGTAACAAGACCCTCGATCATTATTCCGGCGGTCAGATATGTGTCGTGGAGGTGTTCCTTAAAAAGAAATGTCCACGATCATGCCCAAACCAGCACAGGCCATGACTAACATTGCTTTGAAGTTGAACTATCCGGAAAAAAATGAGATATATGCAATAGTTCATCCAACATAAACAAAAACGATTGGATATCACGTTGATCAATTTTCTAAAAGATCTAATTATAGAGGCGGGCGAAATCTGTAAAAAAGAGCAGGCTCTTTTAAAGCCTTTGGATATTGAATATAAAAACAAAAAAGACATCGTCACCACAACTGATAAAAAAGTTGAAAACTTTATTATTGAACACATCCAAAAAAAACATCCATCCCATGATATTTTTGCTGAAGAGACTGGTAAAACGCATTATAATTCAGACTATACATGGATCATTGACCCCATAGATGGCACCACCTCTTTTTTACATCAACAACCCTTTTATTCCATCAGTATTGCTTTACAACACAAGGATCAGATCACTCTTGCCGCTGTTTATGCACCTGCATTTAATGAATTGTTTTATGCGCAAGAGTCTGGTGCTTTTTTAAACACCATGCCCATACATGTGTCCTGCACAGACGAGTTGATCCATTCGGTCATGGCAACCGGGTTTGCCTGCTTAAGGGCAGATTTAGATCAGAACAATCTACCCATGTTTTGTAAAATCGTTCCGAAATTAAGAGATATCCGAAGATATGGATCAGCCGCCCTTGACCTTTGCTATGTGGCTTGTGGCAGACTGGATGGATTCTGGGAATATAATCTAAACCTGTATGATATTGCAGCCGGCGCTTTTATTGTAAAACAGGCCATGGGCTCAGTCACTGATTTTAGAGGAACATTTGATTTCCCACACCAGGGCATTGTGGCAACCAACACTCACCTGCACACGCAATTACTTGATAACTTTAAAACAGAATAAAAAAAGAAAACTATGACCATTCAACTGTATCCACACCACTTTGAAAAAAGGAAAATAAATGAGTAATGAGGTGCTTTTTGAAATTGTGTTCTATTCAGATTATGAAGGTATAGTCAAAATTAAGATAAAGGGGAAGATCAATGACAGAGACCAATAACAGAGCTGCCATTGTTACCGGTGCCTCATCCGGCATTGGTGAGGCCATTGTTAGAAAATTTATCTCTCAAGGTTTTGGAGTTGTGGGAAACGGCAGAAATGCAGATAAACTTGAAAGCCTTGAAAAAGAACTAGGTGAAATGTTCCGGGGTGTGGTAGGAGATGCTGCCGATGAATCTGTTTTAGAAAATCTGTTTGCAGCTGTTGAGAAACATTTTAATAAAGGTGCCGATATCGTTGTAGCCAATGCCGGGCGGGGACTTGGTGGATCGGTCAAAGACGCTGATCTTTCCGAATTTCAGGAGATGATGCAGGTCAATGTGACCGGTGCACTCACGTTAATGCAGAAAGCAGCCAGGCGGATGGTTGAGACCCAGTCCGAATCGTTTCCGGAGACGGCAGCAGACATCGTAATTACCGGATCTGTGGTGGGCAGGCATGTATCTCCCTTTAGCGCGGCTTACGGTGCATCCAAGTTTGCCATTCACTCTTTAACCGAAGGCCTGCGACGCGAAGTCAGTCCTATGGGCGTACGGGTTTCCCTTGTCGAACCCGGTTTAGTGTTCAGCGGCTTCCAGTCTGTTGCCGGATATACGGATGAGATAGTCAAGACCATGGCAGATAAATTCGGCCCTATCCCGGAAGTGAGTGATATTGCCGATGCGGTTTACTATATCGTGTCCCGGCCATCGCACGTCCATGTCTGTGATATCGTTGTAAGGCCTACCCGGCAGGATTATCCGTAAAACCATGGCTGAAATAAATAAACAAAACCTTTTTGTCCTGTCCCTGGCATGAAGATTAATCAATTTAGATAAGGTTTTATATAGTATTTTTAGTGACGGCATATTTGACCCTCCCCCAAAAAACTGGAAGCCAAGTTAAGCTATTTTTTTAGGACGAAGGAAACATGTTATCTAATAGACTTCATCATGATGCCCAACATTCACCAAAATGATTTCTTTTTTAATAATGTTGATAAATTGCGTATCCTGTCATGACAGAAAAAGAAAAATTTTGGTATGAGACAATCAGGGCGATATTATTAGGCATAGCTGGCTTTATTGGTGTTTATTTTCTTGCAGTGGTTTTTGCCCATAACAAAGGATATCAAGCATATATCGATCAGGAAAAATCCAAATCAGAAAACAAGTTATCGATGAATACATGAAGGAATCCTATAAATATACATCACTGCTTTATGACGATCTTGGGCTCGTTATTAACGGGCGGGCCCATAAGCAATATGATTGACTCTGTTTCAAAAAAACAAAAAATTATGATTGACTTTGTTTCAAAAAATATTGAGAATATCCATGACTTTATGTTTTTAGAATAGATGGGGACAGCATGTTTAAAAGGGATATCTTAAAGAAATTATCAATCTGGGCTCAAAAAAGTGATCGAAAACCATTGATTCTGAGAGGTGCTAGACAGGTGGGCAAAACGACAGCCATTCACCTTTTTTCTAAACTATTCGATCAATATCTTTACCTTAACCTTGAACTCAAAAACGAGCGGAATATTTTTGAACAGGGCTATCCCATTGAAGACCTGATTCAGGCAATCTTTTTTTACAAAGATCAGGTGAGGCATGAAGGTAAAATTCTCATTTTCATAGATGAAATTCAGTCCTGCCCATTAGCTGTTTCTTATCTCAGGTTTTTTTATGAATCTTTCCCGGATCTGTATATTGTTGCTGCCGGTTCCCTTTTAGAGACCCTTATTGATACACATATCAGCTTTCCAGTCGGCAGAGTGGAGTATCTGGTGATGAAGCCTTTGAGTTTTAAAGAATTTTTGATCGCTTTGGATCAAAGCGCCAGTCTGGATATCATAAAAAATAAAATCCCTGCCCCTGCTTTCACTCACGACAAATTAATGAAATTATTCCACACCTATTCAATTATTGGGGGCATGCCGGAAATCATCCAGAAATATTCGGACCAGAAGGACATCATCGCGCTTAATAGTATATTTGATAGTTTAATTGTTTCTTATCTTGATGATGTTGAAAAATATGCACGGAACCATTCAATGGCCAATGTTATTCGCCATGCTGTTTCAAATGCGTTTTATGAAGCGGGAAGCAGAATCAAATTCCAGGGATTTGGCAATTCCAACTATAAATCCAGGGAAATGAGTGAGGCATTAAAAGTATTGGAAAAAGCCATGCTGATTTATCTTTTATATCCTTCATCTTCCATAAAACCGCCGTTGCTGCCGAATACGAAAAAATCTCCAAAGCTTCAGGTCCTTGATACAGGTATGTTGAACTATTTTGCTGGATTTCAAAAAGAACTGTTTAGAGCGAATGACATTGGTTCTATTTATCAGGGAAAAATAGCAGAGCATATTGTCGGACAGGAACTGTTGGCGATTGAAACATCCCCTCTATTTAAACTGCACTTCTGGAACAGGGAAAAAAAGCAATCCAACGCAGAAGTTGACTTTCTTGTTCAGTACGAAAACCTGATCATCCCTGTTGAAGTCAAATCAGCGGCTACTGGCCGTCTCCGTTCTCTTCACCAGTTCATGGACCGTGCACCTCACAGATATGCAGTAAGGATCTATGCTGGAAAACTTGAGATTAATGAGATCAAGACCCTGGGCGGGAAAAAGTTTGCCCTACTTAACCTTCCATTTTATTTAGCTGGATCTGTTGCTGATTACCTTGAATGGATGATATCCCAATAGCGAAACACAAGGCCAGAATTGAAAATTTCAACAATTCAAATGAAGCGGATGAACCGCTTATTTGGGGTTCAAATCCTTTGAGAATATCATGGACGAAAAAACAATAAACCGTAAAAAGCCTTCCGATTTTACATTTACAATTTACAAATCAGGGAGCTGAATATATAATTTACCATCTTTCATACTGTTTTTTTATATTGCTTTAAATATTTTTCTTAAGGATTTCACCATGAAATTATTAACACGATTGATGATTGTATTCATCATTTTCGGGATTCCCTGGACAGGTCGGCCGGCTGAAGCCACTGATTTTAAGTTTATCGATACCCACAATCATCTGCATGGAGGACGAGATGGCCACTATATGGCTGGTGCCGGATTGGCATTGAAAAAAATGAATCAGCTCGGGATATCAAAAATGATCATCATGCCGCCCCCCGGTTCTCCAGGGCACCGCGGCGTGGTAGATATCAACAACCTTATCCCGGTTATCCGCAGTTACCCGCAGCGCTTTGCACTGATGGGAGGTGGCGGTGACCTGAACGTGATGATAATGAAAGCCAAACTCAGTCGCAAGGTCGCTCCGAATCTCAAAAAACGGTTCAAAAAGAAAGCGTTAGAATTGATAAAAAAAGGAGTTGTCGGATTCGGCGAGCTAACGGCCGAACATTTTTCATTCAGCAAAACCCATCCGTATGAAAGTGTGGCTCCGGATCATGAACTGTTTTTATTGCTTGCTGATATCGCAGGGGAGCGGGGCTTACCTATCGACTTTCACATGGAAGCCGTTGCAGAAGACATCCCTTTTCCCAAATCAAAATTTTTAAACCGATCCTATCATAACCCGGATAGACTAAAAGCAAACCTGCCTGGGTTTGAGAGGCTGATTTCCCATAACCGGAATGCAAAAATCATCTGGGCCCATGCCGGGTGGTGCAATACCGGCTATCGGACAGCCACCCTTTGCCGCAGACTGCTTGCTGACCACCCCAATCTTTATATGAGCCTGAAACTGTCGCCGGAGGGCAAAAAGGAAAACCGAATTTTAGAAGCGGGAAAAAACACCATTAAACAGGAATGGCTCAGCCTGTTTCAAGCGTTTCCCGACCGATTCATCATTGGCACGGACCAGTTTTACGGCCCGCCGGGCAGTAAACAAATCGGGCCACAGAAAACTGAAGCCATGAGTCATCTGATCTCACTGCTGCCCAAGGAGCTCAAACATCATATCTGTGTGGAAAACGTGAAACATATTTTCAATTTGTAGGGTGATCCTCCCCCAAAAAACTGGAAGTTATGTTAAATTAAATTATTTTTATGAAAAAATTTAACTATTAACATGCACCGGATTTCTTACCGGTGATATTTATATTAGGAGTCAATGAAATGAATACCAACCAAAATATTAAGACCTTTGAACAACTCAGCAGACAAAGGGTACGCAGGAGAGCCGAACCGGACACTCCTTGCCATGAACAAACTAAAAGATGGAATTATGACCAAGGATACCAAAACAGCAAAACTGACAAGGTATGAAATCGATAGAAACAAAAAGATTTCAAAGGTCTTTTTAATTTTCATTATCTGCACGACAGGTTCACCTTTGTTTTTTAATCAACTCAATTAAAAGGAGGTATCATGCAAAAGTCTATCAAATGTATTGCTGTATTAATTTTCCTGGGGTGTTTATTCCTGCTACCGAGCCCGAACGCCGGCACATCGTATGAGTACACGGTTGTAAAAGCCGGACACGCCGGAGGGGATGTCACCCCTTCCCAGGCAATGAAAATGGTCCAATCCAATAAAAATAGTTTTTTAATTGATGTCAGAACCCGTCCGGAGTTTGTCCTGGTCGGACACCCGACCATAGCTTATCATGTTCCGGTTAAAATCTGGACCGGCAAACATACCACTAAAGGATACGGGATGAATGTCAATCCTGCTTTTGGTTCTTACCTGAAAGCCAAATTCAACCCTGCAACAGACACCTTGATTTTTATGTGCAGAAGCGGCGGACGCTCCTGCACTGCTGCAGATTTGGCAGCAGAAGCGGGCTGGCCTACATCACGGATATTTAATATGCTTGGTGGTTTTGAAGGCGACAAAATTAAAAATCCGGACAGTGCTTTAGATGGAAAACGCATCATGGGCGGCTGGAAAAATGAAGGTCTGCCATGGACTTATGCGGTAAATAAAACCCTGGCCTATCCTGAAATGGAATAGAACTTATCAATATGGTGTCACATCCCTGCCGCAGGTTATTTTAAACCTGCCAGGCAGAGATGTGGCGCTATAATATTTTAGGAGCTGCAAGGATTATAAAAGAACTTAGATTCAAAGAGAAAAATTCTGAATGATGTATTTAGTATGATCAATTCTTTAAGGGAAGAGTCATGATCACTTTAGCTGGATTTTGTATTCTAATAAGTTTAATAGTGGTTTACTTGCTCATTATCGCATTTTTACCGTTCAAGGTTGCAAAACAACCAATAGAACTGAAAGGCAGTAATGGAGACACCCCTATCTGTAGACAGGATGTTACTTTTAAAATTGATGGTTTGGAATTAAGTGGTTGGTTGTATCTCCCTGAAAATTCAGCCAACCCTGTTCCTTGCGTTATATTAAATACAGGATTTTGCGGTACCAAAGATTTTCTTTTGGAAAAATATGCCCTCAGATTTGTTGAAGCTGGTTTTGGTGCATTGTCTTTCGACTACAGACATTTTGGTGAAAGTCAAGGCGAGCCCAGACAAATCTATTCAGTTTCTAAACAGCTTGAAGATAATAATGCAGCGATTACATTTGCAAGGACCAGAAGTGAAATTGATCCTGAAAAGATTTTTATATGGGGAACTTCATCTTCGGGAAATTATGGAATTCTATTAGCTGCTGAGGATAAACGAATTGCAGGTGTTATGGGGCAGACCCCTTCTCTTGACCACCAGGCAGAAGGAAAAATGATTGTAAAACGTGAGGGGATGGGTTGGTTTCTCAAATTGATTTTTCATGCACAGAAAGATAAATTTCGTTCAAGATTCGGTTTGTCTTCGCATTCATTCCCAGCAGCCGGTAAACCGAATACGACTGCGATGTTGATAGCGCCTGGCTTTTTTGAAGGCTATCAAAAAATAGCCAAAGAATCACAGACTTTTAAAAATGAAGTATGTGCCCGAATAATGCTTGCATTTGATGAGCCAAATCTCTTTAAATCAGCTAAAAAAGTCAGCTGTCCGGTTTTGTTCCATCTTTGTGAAGGCGATAATCTTGCTTTAACTGATTCTCATAAAAAAATTGAGAAAATACTTAATGAAAAAATTAAATTCATCAAATATCCTATTGGACATTTTGATATTTATTTCGGAGAATATTTTGAAAAAACCATTGTCGATCAGATATCCTTTATAACAGATATTACTCAAAATTAATGTCCGTCCATATTGGGGTCGGATCAAGCAAATTTATCACAGACGAGGCAATAAAGTAGATGGCCCATCATAGGGGGAGATGAAAAGGGGTGGAGGGTCAAACTATGTGAAAAGCCAAAACTGGGAATCAGGTTTTCTATTATTTCGATAAAAAAATGAAGCGGGTGAAACCGCTTATTTAGAAACGTTATACATAAAAGGAGTAGCTGTTGATTGTTAAAACGAACGATGCCAATTCCTGTGTGGGGAAAATATCCAGACGCGAATTTCTCAAATTAACGAGTCTTACGACTGCTGGTCTATTAGTTGGGCACGGTTCATCCCAAGGAGCTGAAAGTACACTGGCACTAATCAATGGCACACTGATCGACGGCACAGGCGCCAAAGCAGTCCCGGAAGGAGCCATAGTAATTATAGGTAATCGCATCATTGCGTCAGGTTCTCGCACGCAAGTACAAATACCTACCAATGCACAAATGATTGATGTTCAGGGTGGAACAATATTGCCAGGATTCATCAACGCACACGTCCATGGCGCATATTATTATTATGCAGAGACGCTACTAAAGGCATGGGCACGTGGCGGTGTTACGACTGTGCGTGATTTAGGTGACATTCAACCATATTCACCATATTCCAAACAACTTTTCAAAACCCGCGACAGACTGAATGCCATTCCCAAGTGTGCACGTTTAGTAGCCGCCGGGAAGTTTGTAAATGTAAAGGGTGGCTATCCTATTGCATACTGGGGTGGTAATGCGATCACCATCACTTCTCCCAAGGAAGCTCGTAAGGCGGTGAACATGCTAATCGATGATGGTGCAGACGTAATAAAGTCTGCTATGGAATCTGGACTAACATTTGGCCAGTCAGGATGGCCCCTTCTCTCGCCTAGGGAAGCGTCAGCGCTTGTAGAAGCAGCACACGATAGAGATAAGCTGGTTACAATGCACGTGACAAATGCGTTAGATCTGGAGCGGGCGCTGGACGCTGGCGTAGACGAGATCGCCCACATGGTTGTCGGCAACCAATTTCTTTCTGAAAAGCTGATAACACGTATGGTAAGCGAAGGCAACCGCTGGATACCTACGCTCGAGCTTTGGCAGGGCGCGAGCCGTAATTATTCTCACTTGAACTATGGAAAATCGGCTATCAATAATTTATCCCGATTCGTTAAGGCCGGAGGCGAAGTAGCACTGGGAACAGACTATGCGGGGGCACCAAACATTGATTTTGACTTGGGAATGCCAATTAACGAGATTAAATACATGAGTGAGGCAGGAATGACACCCATGCAAATTATTGTTGCCGCAACCAGGAATAGCGCGCGCTCATGCGATAGGGAAAGTGATCTGGGAACGCTCGAACCAGGTAAATTAGCCGATGTGCTTGTCGTGAATGGGAATCCCTTGGACGATATTAATACCCTCACCAACATAAGCATTGTGCTGCGTGGGGGTAAAGTCGTATAGAATAATCATAGATTCCCCCTATTTCAACACAACAGGTTGTCAATATTAGCTTGTCAATCGCAGATAAAATTACCTGAACTATCGCAGCTTATATAGTCGAGGAAAAAGACAAATAAATCTCTGAGTTACTATGTGAATCTATTCAATTAAGGTATAAAGAGTATAAAAATTAAGGAATCATTTTGAAAAATATGATGAAAATCTTAGCTGTTTGTATTGTTTACATCTGTCTTGTACCGCAGACGGGTATTTCATGCACAACCTTTTGCATAAATCAAGGTGACAGAACGATTTTTGGAAGAAATTTTGACTGGAAGACTGGCAATGGATCAGTATTCATAAATATAAAGGGCATCACCAAGACAGCACAATCTTATGAATCATCCAAACAATTTACATGGGTGTCAAAATTTGGCAGTGCCACATTTAATCAACTTGGGCGTGAATTACCGTATGGAGGGATGAATGAGACGGGTCTGGTAGTTGAAACAATGATGCTCCGAGACACGGAATACCCACTATTGCCTGACTCAAGGTCTAAAATCGGTTTATTCCAGTGGATACAGTATCAACTTGATAGTTTCAGTACAATTGAAGAGGTTATTAAGAGTGATTCTCAGATAAGAATTAAGGCAAATATTGGCGCACATTTTCTGGTATGTGACGTTTCAGGGAAATGTGTTTCTATAGAGTTTCTTAAAGGCCAGCAGGTTTATCATACCAAGGAAAAGCTACCGGTTAAGGTGCTCTCAAACAGTAAATACTCAGAAGCCTTAAGTTTTTGGAAGAATGATCAAATCCCTGAGAATGATACTCGTCGATCCATAGCCAGATTCACTCTTGCAGCCAATATGATAGGAAAATATAACCCCAAAAAAGAGTCACCTGTTGATTACGCGTTTAAGATATTGAGCAGAGTAAGCAACCCTTCTGATAACCAATGGAGTATTGTCTATGATATTGGAAAATTTTGTATTTATTTTCGAACAAAAGAAAATCGAAAAATCCGCTATTTCTTTTTGAAAACCTTTGATTTTTCTAGTACAGTGCCCTTCAAATCGTTGGATATTAATGCTGACTTTTCGGGAGATATTACCAGCAGGTTTATTGATTAAAATTATTAAATAAATAGAAAAATGGTCAATGATATTTTAAAAACAGAATAAAAAAAGAAAACTATTACCATTCAACTGTATCCAGGTCATATATTAGATCGCAAACGCTTAAGGAGGGTAATCCATGAATCCAACGGAATCAAAACTGTTTTCTCCCTTTCAAATCGGTAATTTAATTATTGATAACCGATTCATCAGATCAGCGACGTTTGAATGCGCGGCCAACGATGATGGCAGTGTTTCAGAAGACTATGCAAAAATATACAAAAGACTCGCAAAAGGTAAGATTGGAATGATCATTACCGGAATGATTTCAATTAGCGAAGAAGGGAAAAGTTATAAAAGACAAGCCAGTCTGCATAGTGATGAAATGATACCTGGTTTTTCCCAGCTATTGAATCAAGTTCATGAAATCGGAGGCAAGGTTTTCGCTCAAATTGCACATGGAGGAAGACAATCCGAAATTCAAGGAACTTTTCCCAAAGCGCCATCATTTGGGATCCCGGACATGGTGTATCGTGTCCTTCCTATACAAATGAGTGTTAAAGATATTAAAAGGATTATAAAAGATTTTGGCAACTCAGCTTTAAGAGCTAAAAAGGCTGGATTCGATGGTGTTCAGATACACGGAGCCCATGGGTATCTGATTAGTCAATTTCTTTCACCATTTTTTAATCATCGGAATGACGAATGGGGTAAAGACGCCAAAGGCAGATTTCAGTTTTTAAGAAAGGTCTTTGATGAAATAAGGGAAAAGGTTGGCGAAGATTATCCGGTTATCATCAAGATAAATATAGAGGATCATACTCCATTTAGAGGAATCCGTACTGAAGAAGTTTTTGAGAATTTAGAATTTTTGGTTGAAATGGGAATCGACGGGGTCGAAACATCACGCGGTACCCTTGCTTTTTCAATGTTTGATATGTGTCGTGGAGGTGTCCCTTCAAAAGAAATGTCCAAGATCATGCCCAAACCAGCACAGGCTATGACTAACATTGCTTTGAAGCTGAACTATCCGAAAAAAAAATTCGCTTTTACTGAGGCTTACAACAGACTACCCGGTAAAAAAATGAAGGAAGTATTAAATGACTGCCCATTAATCCTGGTTGGTGGAATGAGGGGCTTTCCACTCATGGATCAAATTGTGAAAAATGGAGAAGCTGATTTCATATCTTTATGTAGACCATTGATACGGGAGCCTTTGATTTTAAAAAAATGGAGTCAAGGCAATACGAATGACCCGACTTGCGTCAACTGCAATAAATGCCTGGCTGGATTAGCGCATCATATGGTTCTTCAATGTCGGGAAAAAAAGAAGTTTTAAAAAAAATCACGAAGGTGCCGTAACCGATTTCAAAAAGGTACTGGATATTCCGCCTGCAAGCAGGAATGCACAGTTGCAGCATGTGCTGTATGCTATTGCGGAAAACTACCGCCAGCAAAAGGATTTTCCAAATGCACTTCATTGGGGGGAAAAAGCACTTTCGGAAGACCCTAATAATTATCGACATCGGGAATTGGTTGCCGAAGTAAAAAAAAAGATGCGGGACGTTCCATAGTGTCTATGGGTATTGTCAACAATGTTATCTTTTTCAAAACTAACAAGCGGATGGTAATGAACCGGTCGAGCCGGTTATTTCCAATCAAATCGTATTGCGGATCAGGGTTGCGCTTCCAAAAAAATATCCTCTACCGGATTCCAGGACCATTTCGGGCTCTCCTTTTCCGTGCCATAGGCCCAGATCTGGCGCAATGTCTCCGTTTGGGTATTTTGTGCTCCGTGGATCTGCCGTTTGGGTACATAGAGGGCACACCCCGGCGTTACATCTATGGTTTCATCTCCGCTGAACATCACACCACGACCCGCAATGGTGAAAAAAATTTCAGGCTGATCATGAAAATGGCGTGAGTAGCGAACATTTTCAGGAACTTTCATGGTTCCATAATTCATTTCCGGATGATTGCCGTGCTTCTCGTCAAAGAGTGTTTTCCAGAGCATGCCTTTGCTGCCTTTGGATGGTTCCCAATATTGCCAGGGAACAAAATCATCGGCGATAGCCCATCGGGTTTCGGAAAGATTTACAATATCAAACAGGGCGGCGTTTTCTTCGCAGGAAAGTTCCGTTGTAACATCTGTTCCGAGTTTCTCGCAGGCATATGTGTAGACATAACGCAAAGGTTCATTGCCGACCACTTCATAGGCATGGGGTACGTCCCCTGGAACAAAATCAGCAGAATCAGGTCCAAGCTCAATCCGCCTTTTCCCGAGTCTGGACCATACACGACCGGATAGGATATAGTTGCACTGGGCATGGGCATGGGTATGCAACGGCAGAACAGAAGCCGGATCCAGTTCAGCATAACCCAGAAGGAACTCCCGGCAACCGCAGGTATCCATGCTCAATAAATTTTTCCAGCGAAGCGGCCCAAGCTTTGAATCGTTAAAACAATGCCAGTCAACATCGGAAATATGAATCGCTTTTTTTAACATGAAAAAATACTCTCCTTGTTTATGGTGCCGCCCTCATATGGCTATGATAGGCGGATACTTTTTGTTAAAAGTACAAATTCTAACCTTGATAGGGCTTTAAATCAGGGATTCCAAGGAGTCGGAAGGTTCTGATGCTTTAAAAGTATCAACCATTTGATTTCTCCTTTTCAATAGAGCTATTCAAATATTAAAAACTGATGCTTACTTAATTTGTAACTGTTTTAAAAGAATTTGAAAAGAACTATTATGTGTTATCTTATTTCTGTCCCATTTGTGATCCTTGATCCTCCCTCAAAAAACTGAAGGCCAATTTAAGCCAACATTCAAATATTATCCAACAATGCTCTTATACACAGATGGAAACTTTGCTATACTTCGTTCCCACTGGTGAAGAGCAGTATTAGCATGTTACCGGCAAAAACAAGAATTTGTGTTGTAAAAATTTTGGATCTTCTTATATAATTAATATAATTTATATTTAGGAGCATGTATGAAAAGCGTATCTCTTTTACTACTAAACATTGCTTTATTTGTAAGCTTAAGTCATGCAATAGCAGATTCAGCAGAGTTATATTTTCCAACTGTTACAAGCAAGTGGGAGACAATATCACCAGAAAGAGCTGGCATTAAACCTCAAAAACTACAAAAGTTTATTGAATATGCCAAAAAACAGAATTCTACAGGACTCATTATTTTATACGAGGGTCGGATTCTAACAGAACAAAACTGGAAAATTAAGCTGCAAAAAAGAGAGTCTTATAGGGGCTTTTTTATTGAAATAACTTCTGATGGTAGAACCATAGAAGATGTGGCATCAATTCAGAAAAGTATAATTTCCTTCATTGCTTGCGTTGCAAGGGATCAAGGTAAATTAGATATTAACCAAACTGTATCAAATTATATTGGCACAGGATGGTCTAGAGCCTCACTTTCACAAGAAAATGAAATTACGGTCAGACATTTGTTAACAATGTCGAGTGGTCTTACAAAAACACTTGGTTTCCAGGCTCCTGCAGGATCTATTTGGAAATATAATAATAGGGCATATAGTAAAATGGTTCCAATATTAGAAGCTGCGATTGGAATGAGTATATCAAGATTGACAACCGATTGGCTAACCAGACCCACAGGGATGCATGAAAGTCGATGGGTATCACGAAAATGGATCAAAGACTCCCATGATGCCAACAAGATCGGTTTTGCTACATCTGCAAGAGATCTCGCAAAATTTGGATTATTGATCCTTGCTAATGGAACATGGGATGGACATGCAATAATTAAAAACCCCAAGTTTCTATTTGAAGCGCTGGAACCATCGCAGGATCTAAATCCAAATTATGGATTTCTTTGGTGGTTGAATGCTAAAAATAAAAATCCATATGTACCAAGCGATGCTGTCTGGGCATTGGGATATTTAGAGCGAATTGTCTTGGTCATTCCCAGTAAACGATTTGTTTGTGTAAGAATTGGAAACAAAGCCGAAAAAAACTTTAGGCGTAAATTTTCAAAATTGTTTAATGCTGCCTTGTCTAAATGAAAACGTAAATAAGGAATCTCTAACTTTGCAAAAAGAATATCAGCATTCTGATATTGCTGACTACCTGAGAAATAGCCTGGAAAATAAGTTCTCAAATAACCTTAAATAGACCTTTTTCGTTCGAAATCGGGTTTTTATAAAATTATAACATTTAGTCTTGCCAGGCCAGGTAAACCTCTTATTATTACTTTCTGAGTGAAGCAAAATATAATAAGGAGACACTTAATGGGCCTACTAAATTTATTACTCAACAACCCCCTCACCTTCATCCTCATCGCTATACCACTGATGTATGCCATTATTTTTCATGAACTGGCGCATGGATGGGTTGCCTTTCGCATGGGCGATTCAACGGCTAAACATCTCGGCCGTCTGAGCCTTAATCCTCTCAAACACCTCGATCCCATGGGAACCATCATGCTGTTTATTTTCGGGTTTGGCTGGGCAAAGCCCGTGCCGGTAAACTTTAGTAATATTCGTGATTACCGCAAGGGGATGATACTGGTCTCTTCTGCCGGAATCATCGCGAACATGATACTGGCGTTTATTGCTCTTTTCCTGTACAGCCTGCTGTCTCCTTCGGAATCAAGCATGCATGGACAGCTCCTGTATTTTTTTGCAAGGATTAACATCATCCTGGCAGCTTTTAACCTGATACCGATACCGCCCCTTGACGGGTCGAAAATTCTCCTGGGATTTGCTCCCCCCAATGTTCAGGCATATCTATTACGCCTGGAACGGTTTGGTTTTTTTATAATTATCGGGCTGCTTTATCTAGGAATTTTAGATCCTGTTATTGATTTCTTACAGGGGATCATTCTGGTGGTGATTAGTTTGCTGCTGCCTTAAGGACTAATTTGAATATAAGGAGATAAAACAATGGCAAATATCGTTATCTGTGCAGATGGCACATGGAACCGTCCAGAAGAAGATATTGAAAAAAATTTTCCGACCAATGTCCTCAAACTTGCCCGCGCAGTCAAACCATCTGCCGAAGGTGTCAAACAGCATGTCTTTTATGACTGGGGATTGGGTTCATATCATAACAGTGTAAGTGCTGGTGCAACGGGTCGCGGCATCCATAAAAATATCCTGGACGGGTATCGTTATATCGTTCAGAACTATGACCCGGATGACCATATTTACTTGTTTGGTTTCAGTAGAGGGGCATACACTGTAAGGGCTTTGAGTGGCTTGATAAACAACTGCGGTATATTGAAGAGAGCTGATGCCAATCTTATTTCCCAAGCCTGGAAAATATACAAAAGTCCATCTGCAAAGAACCAACCAAATGCAGAAGCCGCAATATTTTTTCGAAAGAACCATTGTCATACTTCCAGAAAGGTGCATTTTGTAGGTGTCTGGGATACCGTCGGAGCTCTGGGAATTCCATTCAGCCTGATGGGGCTTTTCGAACGCCATGATGAATTTTATGACACCAAAATGGGTTCAAATGTATCTATTACGCGTCATGCACTGGCAATTGATGAGGAACGAGAGGATTTCGAACCAACTGTTTGGACTTCCAGACCGGACGTGGATTTGAAACAAGTTTGGTTTGCTGGAGTTCATTCTGATATCGGAGGTTCGTATCCTCCTGACAAACAAACCGGGATCAGGTCATCAGATGCCCCGCTGGCATGGATGCTGGACGAAGCGACTCTTGCAGGATTAAAAATCGAGCCTCATATAAGAAAATCTTTGACCAACGGAGCAAAAGGCAAACTTCACAAATCACGTAATCATGTCTACCGTTTGAAATCTCCCTTGCATCGGCCGCTGATTATTGATGGCAAGCCCACAAGGATTCACCCCAGTGTCAAAACCCGCTATATGGCCGACAGCAGCTACTGCCCGCCGGCATTGAAAAAACTTGTTGATCAATTAGGATGGGACAACATAGATGTGGGAGAATGATTTTTATATGTCTTTACCTGCTGAAGAGCAGCTGATAATGTAGTCATCCTATTACATGGCTCAGGCTGGCACAGCCGGTATTTTCTGCCCTTAGCCGAATTCATAAGTTCTGCGGGGCTTGCCCACTTATACTCTCCGGATTTACGGGGCCATGGCCGGTCGCCTGAAAGGCGCGGAGATGTTAAAGTTCAACCAACTAAAAGGTTGTAAAGATGTATTAATTATCAATAAAGGAAGGGGCGTTTATGGATGAATATACCTTTTCTCACAGGTGCATTACAGAAACCATAGAGGGTTTGCAAGAAGGCCTGATCCACTTTTCAGGACCCAGCCGGACAGCAGTGATTTACTCTATTAAACCCAATGATCCCATATATATTCATGATCCGCAAAACCTTCTGGCAGGTCATGAGCCCAAATTCAAAGAATTGTATATTGATACGGATAGGTGGCGAAAAAAAACCACTCTTTGTTATGATAAAAAAAAGTTCAGCAACCTGATCCCGGTGAAAAACCTGGAGTTGGCCGGGCTGATCTCGTATGGTGGCCGGTCAAGTTCTGTTGACTACCAAATGTGGTTTACCGAACACCATCCTGACATGTGTGCCATCGGCCCGACTGAAAGATGGCTGGAACAGGCTGTCTGGAGGCTCTCTCATGATGTCGCCAATGAATCAGATCTGTATACAGGTATTTCAGGAAGTTTTTTAAAAGAATATGCAACCCATGCGGTCAGGGATTATCTGGTGGATGAAATGAATGTCCTTATTGGATGGGACACTCGGGTCAGGGTCTACCCGATTTTAGAAGCCGTTCTTAAAATATCCAGAACGCCTGAAGAAGGGGCATGGCCAAAAGGCAAACTCATTTTTGTGGAAAAGCACTCCCTTTCCAAAATGAAATTTATTGCAAAGTTTCCCAAGACAGAACAACCTGTATTAGAAAATGTTAAGCATATTCGAAAGCTACTCCAGTCCGTTGAAAACTCAGACCGGAAACTGGTGGCAGATGAGAAAACAATCATCGGCATTATCAAGGGGGACAATCCTGATTTTTCCATCACTGCCGATTTTAAAGGACGGTATGGTTTTTTAAAACTCAATGAAAATACATTGTGCTCTTTTTCAGACGGCAGTTTCAAATCAACCACCCGAAAAGCAAAGCTTGTACAGGTTGAAGAAGCATTGCTGGATTCTGATATGGATCCTGTAGATGCTTCCACTTTATTCAAGATTATTACCGGAATAGTTCACAGTGCAGCCAGGCAGCGGCATGGCTGTACCATTGTTGTTGACCTGAATGAGGCCCCTATCTTTATCTCGGGCCAAACGCTTGAAAACTCCCTTGACCTTGAAAATCATGATGATTTGGAACTGGCCAAATCTCTGTCCAAGGTGGATGGCGCTCTGCATATAGGGTCTGACTTGAAACTTCATGGATTTGCCTGTCTTCTGGACGGTAAGTATATCCCGGGTGAAAACCGAGCCCGTGGCGCCCGGTTTAATTCAGCCCTTCGGTTCACGGCAGAGCATGATAATATCATAGTCATTGTGGTCTCCTCTGATGCCCCTGTCTCAGTGATGATGGGGGGCATTGTACTGGAAATCAAAATCAAATTGAAACCTTCCATATTTTATAACGTACCTGTACTGCTCAAAAAATGGGTGACCAGCTCTGAAACGTCGTATTATTGATCTGTTTCAGTCTTGATAAAATGCCGCTTGTTCACTTTAAGGAAAAAAAATGAATTTGAATCTAAACATTCTTGATGGCCCATTCACAATCCATCGGCTATCTCCAAATAATGAAATCCCAAATCAAATATACCAAGGCCAATTTTACAGTATCACCAAAACTGATGAAGAAATATCAATCGTCTGTTCATCCTTAGTTCATTTGGGTTCAGAGAGTTCAGAAACCGATTGGTCCTGTATAAAAGTCCTTGGGCCTTTGGATTTCTCTTTAACCGGAATTCTGGCTGATATCTCGGCTGTTTTAGCAAAAGCTGAAATCAGCATTTTTGCAATATCAACATTTGATACTGATTATATCCTGGTAAAGTCAGAAAAACTTCCGGAGTCTAAAAAGGCACTACAAAATGCTGGGTATATTTTCAAAAATTGAAAGCATGTACACATAATCTGATGAGAAATATCATATGAACCACCCGCTGTTTTGAAGATAATTTATGAGGTAAAAAATCTCAATAAAAAATGCA
>JABIYQ010000286.1 GCA_018702715.1 Desulfobacula sp.
ATGATGTTATCAATCTGGGTATCGGCATGGCCGACGGCATTGCCAATGTGGCCAACGAAGAAGGCGTGCTTGATGAATTTACACTCACGGCGGAACCCGGGATCATCGGCGGCATGCCTGCTGGAGGCCCGGCTTTTGGTGCCTGCATGAACCCCCAAGCCATCATTTCTCAACCCTCACAATTTGACTTTTATCATGGCGGCGGTCTTGATATCTCTTTTCTGGGGCTTGCCCAGGTAGACAATAAAGGCAACAGCAATGTCAGCAAGTTCGGTCCCAAATTTCAAGGAACCGGAGGATTTATAGACATCTCCCAGAATGCCAAAAAGGTTGTATTTTTAGGAACATTTACAGCCAGCGGCCTTGATGTAGAGATTAATGATACCTTTCTTACAATTAAGAGTGAAGGAAAGGTTAAAAAATTTGTAAACGAGGTAGAACAGATTACCTTTAGTGCCAAACAGGCCCTGGATACAAAACGACCGGTTCTCTATATAACTGAAAGATGTGTTTTTATATTGACCGATCAAGGACTCATGCTCACTGAAGTTGCGCCGGGAATTGACATTAAAAAAGATATTCTTGCCCACATGCAATTTAAACCGATAGTGGCAGATGATGTAAAGGCAATGGATACAAGATTATTTTCCAAAAATGCAATGGGGCTTGCCCATGATATCTTGTAAAATTCACGAACAATAGCTATAAACAACTATAAAATCACTATAATATTAGGATGAACAATTGACTCCAAATAACAAAGATGACTTGAGTCTCCAGATTATTAATAAATCCCTGGAATTTGGCGCTTCTCTAGCTGGAATTGCAAATGTCACTGAACTCAAAAAGTCTCCCTCCCATATCATAGCCCAGAAAATACCGGGATTCCTCAGTACGGGAACCAAACAGGTTGAAGATAAAAAACAAGGGGAAATCCATTGGCCTGACAATGCTAAATCCGCTGTTGTCATTGCCGTTGAGCATCCTCTGGGCGAACCGGATATGGACTGGTGGCTCATGGGTTCCAAGGGCGGAACAAAGGGAAATGCAAAATTAATCGCTGTGTTTTCCAAACTGGCAGACTGGCTTGAAAAAGAGAAACAGATTCCATATATAAAACTTGCCTACCATATCGAACATGGTGCTGTTTTCATGAAAGACGCTGCAGTTTTAGGAGGGCTTGGGTGCATCGGTAAAAACAATATACTTGTTACACCCCGGTTCGGGTCAAGGATTCGCCTCAGGGTCATGCTGCTGGATGTAGATCTGCCTTCCACTGGAATCCTGAATTTTGACCCCTGCCCTGACTGCAAAGAGTATTGCAGGAAAGCATGCCCGCAAAAAGCCTTTGACAAAAAAATTTATTCGGGTCAGGAATATGGGCTAAATGAGTTACCGGGAAGAACGGGTGTATACAGCAGGGACAAATGTAAGCTTCAGATGGAAAAGAATGAAGCCAACGGCAAGGATGTTGACATTGAAGGCAGTGATAAAAAAAGGCGTGAAATCAGATATTGCAGAATCTGTGAAATGGCTTGCCCCGTTGGTAAGTCTTCTTAATACAAGATTCTCTACCCTGGCAAATATCCAGCCTGCCATCTTTTGTTCTCATTTATTACCAAAGATGATATACTCGTTCACTCAATGCAATTTAATATCGGAATTTAAAAACAATTTTGGATGAAAAAATAAAATGAAAAATTTTAAAGCTAATGGTCTGCCCCTTTTAATCGGAAGTCTTCCCATGGAAAGTCATGAGAAAGCAACAAAACTTGTTCTTGAGTATACTCCTGATATCCCGCTATGGGTACAACTGCCTCAATACAAAGAAGAAGGGATGGTTCCTCAATTTCTTCCGGGACTTCCAGGGTTTACAGGTGCATCAGGCAAAAACCTTCTTGATACATCAAAGCCTGAATTTGATGAAGAATTCCTTGCCTTTTTTGAAGAATATTTATCTGTAACCGAATCCGGAGGTGATCTTAGGGCCTCAAGATTTGCCTTGTCCGGCACACGGGGAAAAGGTTTTTTTGAATTTTTAAAACAGGTGGATGAAAAAGATAGCCCTTTTATAGCTTTAAAAGGCCAGGTAACAGGTCCCATAACATTTGGGACTGCTGTAAAAGATGAAACGGATAAAGATATATTTTACAACGGCCAGTTAAAAGATGCAGCCATAAAAAAACTGGCCCTGAATGCCAGGTGGCAGGCCTTGGAATTTTCAAAAAGAGGGGCTGTCCCCATTATTTTCATTGATGAACCTGCATTGGCTGGATTTGGAACTTCTGTATATATTACCATTACCAAAGAAGATGTCGTTCAAAGCATTGAAGAAATTATCCTGGAGATACATGCTGAAAAAGGTCTTGCAGGCGTACATGTCTGTGCCAACACAGAATGGGATATGCTTTTAGGCTCAAAGGTCGATATCATAAGCTTTGATGCATATTCTTTTTTTGATAAATTTATCCTTTACCCTGAAATGATTAAAGCTTATTTAGGGCAGGGGAAAATTCTTGCCTGGGGTATTGTCCCGACATCCAAAGCCGAAGTGATTGCAGCACAAACCAGCCAGGGACTTGTTCAAATGCTCCATGCCCAGATGGATGAGTTAGCAAGCAAAACCGGGATTGATAAAGAGACCATCATCTCGCAGTCCTTTATTACCCCCAGCTGCGGAACAGGCTCTTTAGATCTTGACTCTGCCAAAACAGTATTAAGATTGACCAAAGAAGTGTCAAAGGCCTTTAGACAAAACTAAAACCATGGTCATATTATTGATTTTCTCTCAAGGCTTCTGCTGAAAAATCTTTGGAACGTCTTTCAAGATCTTCAAAATATAAAGGGTAGCTTTTCTTTGACTCGGTAATAATTGTCTCCCATGGAAGATCTGCAAATGAACCATGGTCTTTTACATATTCCATATGTTGGTTCCCTGATTTATCAAAGGGATGGAATATAGAATCTGTCGTTCCATCAAATTCCAAAGGTTTTACATTAAAATTATCGCAAAGCTCAAGGTTGAATGCCGGAGTAGCCTTCACCCATTTGCTGTTTAAAAACAATTCCGTATAGCCATGGTAAACATAAACATCTGTTCCCATTAATTTCATCAGCCGCTTTGTGGTCAGATGATTTTTAACATCAGCAAATCCAAGCCTTGCAGGTATTTTCTGGCTTCTGGCGCATGCAGTCAGAAGAACGGCCTTGGCTACGCAATATCCATATTTTTTATTTAGAACAGAGCTTGCCTTCATGGATTCTTTATAAGGCTCCATGCTATAGGGGTTGTATCTGATGTTATCCCTTACTGCATAATAAAGCTGGACCGCCTTTTCTATCTCTTTTTCACCTGATTTAGTATGCTTATTTGCAAACTCAATCACTGCCGGATGATCACTGTCAATATAATATGTGGGGTTAAGATATTTTTCCATCGTATAGATCTGTTCCTAATTCTGATTATATAAAAGTGTATAATCTATAGCACCTATGGATCGCAAATGAAATACTTCAAAATTTCTGTTCCATTGATATTTTTTTTATCCTAATTAAAAAAGGACAGTGAAAAAAAGGGGATCTTATTGTATCTCGAAACAAAAATGTCCCATAATTTGAGACACAAACCTGTTGATTGTACTTTTTTGCCTTCCCTTTCTCAGGTCCGGCCTGCATTATAATACATGGCATAGTTTATGCTTTTTAATCTAATAAGTTTTCTAGTAAGCGCTTCAAATTTAAATAAAAAAGGTGTTCCATGACAAAACCCTATGGAAGAAAAACAAAAAAAAAGGTGGGAGAAATCCTTTTGGAGCCCTGTCAGGAAACAGCCATGGAAAAGCTGGAACTGATTGCTGATGAGCAATTGGTGGGGCATCTTTTTTCTCATTTTTACCATAAAAATGAATTGATAAAATTCCGAAGCATCACAGCAATGGGACAACTTGGATCACGTGTAGGGCAAAAAAATATGGAAAAAGCCAGGATTATCCTGCGTCGGATCATGTGGAATCTGAATGATGAATCAGGAGGGATTGGATGGGGATCACCTGAGGCAATGGGAGAAATCCTTTACCAGAGCCCGGAACTTGCCCTGGAATTTAAATCCATTCTTTTCTCATACCTTGATCCAGAGGGCAATTATATAGAACATGAAGCACTTCAAAGGGGTGTTTTATGGGGGATTGGGACATACCTTGCATCATCCCCCAGTGACCTGAATAAAAAAACCCAAGGACTTTTATATGGATATTTACATTCTTTTGACCCCATAAAAAGGGGATATGCCGTCAGAGCCCTTATTAATGCCAAATGTTTCGATTGCAGTCTTGTGCCTGAATACATTATTACAGACAATAATCAAATTGATATCTTTGTTAATTGGAATTTTATTGCAACACGCATTTCAAACATGGCGCTGACCTGTGAAAACAACAAAATATTTGCCTAATCTATTTTTTGGCATGCTTATTGAAAAATTAAAAAAGAATCTAAAAAAGAGGCTGGCTATATGTGTGAAATAAATGATGATAATGAATCAGTGCTTAAAAAAAAATGTGACATAAATATTGCCCGTACCATTGATCTTGCAAACCAGATGATCAAACTTGCGCAGACCGGGTACGAACAAAGGGAAGACCCTGCTTGTGGTGTTCTTTATGGTATACTTCTGGACTCTGGATACAGGGTCCTTGACCTTGCCCAAAAAGAAAAGAATAAACATATGAAAAAAGGCGGGTGGGGAAATTCAATACAAAAGGGAACGCCATAAACCATGAAAATTCCTGTTGTTGATTTGAGTTGCTGTATTCTCTGCGAAATCTGCGTTGATGTGGCCCCCCTTGCATTTGCCATAAATGATGCAGGTTTTGTTGAAGTGCTTCCCCTTGACGACTACTCAGATGAAGATATCCATGAAGCCATTAAAAATTGTCCCAAAGACTGTATCACCTGGGAATAATTTTTTATTCAGAAGATTTTTCTACTTGCTCCCAAATCTCACCCACCCCATCTAAAACCTTATAATAAACAAGCCCGCAGCCATTAAAGGGGTATCGACAAGACAATCTCATTTGCAACGCAGCCAGCGGTGGGGACTTTACCCCAAGGGATTAAATTTTGAAAATATTTGCCTCACCATAAAAAAAACATTGCGCACGATACACAAATGTGTCATTTACCTTTTCAATACTTAAAAATATTAATTGCCTTTTGCATTTGGGAAATAACACAATGACTGACTTGAACCAATCCATTCTTGATCATGACAACCTTAATCTTGTTCTCGATAACCTGAAACTTGGCATTATTGCCCATACCCCCGATAGAATCATCACTGTTTTTAACAAAGAAGCAGAAAAAATTACAGGATATCTGAAACAAGAGGTTATTGGAAAAGACTGCCATAAAGTTTTTCAGACACCTTTTTGCGGGGGAAAATGTTCTTTTTGCGATGACACACCAGAGTTTCCTTTTGGTTCAAAAGAATATCCTTTGAACATTATAACAAAAGACGGCTCAACCCGTCAGCTTGAAATGACAGTCTCTGCCATCATCAATCATGATAATATATTAAAGGGAGTGCTGGCTTCATTCAGGGATATGACCGAATCTTTTAACCTGTCCTTAAAGGCTGAAAACCTTTCCAACTTTGCAGGTATTATAGGAAAGGATAAAGCGATGCAGGATATTTTCAGACAAATAAGGGATGTTGCCCTGTACAATTATCCTGTACATGTTTCTGGTGACACGGGTACGGGAAAAGAACGGGTGGCGTTTGCCATTCATGATATCAGCTCATATGGAAGCGGTGCCTTTGTTCCTGTAAATTGCGGAGCCATCCCTGAAGGGATTGTGGAAAGTGAATTATTCGGACATGTCAAAGGGGCTTTCACAGGAGCCATCAAAGAAAGAAAAGGAAGATTTGAACTGGCCCATAAGGGAACTCTCTTTCTAGATGAAGTGGCTGATCTGCCCTTAAAAACACAGGTAAAGATTTTAAGATTTTTACAGGAAGGCTCTTTTGAAAAAGTCGGAGGGGAGAAAAAAGTTTCTGTTGATGTCAGAATTATCAGTGCGGCCAATAAAAATCTTAAAGAGGAAGTTATGGCCGGCAGATTCAGGGAAGACCTTTTTTACAGACTCAATGTCATCCCCATCCATCTTCCTCCCTTACGACAGCGCAAAAGTGATATCCCTCTTTTGGCCGGTCACTTTTTAAAGGAAGCGGAACAGGAAAGCCCAAATGCAATTCCAGAACTTGCCGATGAAGCCCTTGATATAATGCTTGATTATCATTGGCCGGGAAATGTCAGGGAATTAAAAAATATGATCCAGTTTTCCGTTGTGCGTTCAAGAGGGAACAAAATTTTGCCGTCGGATCTGCCCATGGAAATCATCAAGGACAGGGATATTACCTTTCAGCCCTCAAACAGCCCAAAAGCACCAGAGATTATTCTTACCAAGGGTAAACTTGATATTGAATCTGTTAAGACTGCCATCAAACAAACCGGTGGAAATAAATCTAAAGCCGCAAGGGTGCTAGGTGTGGGAAGAGCAACCCTTTACAGATTTTTTGCCCGGAATGAAGAAATAAAAAATTATGTGGATCAGTTTTAACAAAAAAAAGGAATGGGCGGTTACAAAATGTCAATTGCCCCTGGATTTGGCCTATGAAAATTTTTAATCATTTCGTATTTTACGCATTTGGGTGGGCTGCCAAAGCATTAGCTTCATTGCTGTTCATGACTTGCCAGGTCAGCGTATTTGGCCGCGAAATTGAAGAGCAATACTTAATTAAACATCCCGGTAAAGGTCTTTTATATGCTTCCTGGCACAGGGGGCTTTTTTATTTTGTCTATTTTTACAGGAATCTTAAATTTGTTGTCATGGCAAGTGCAAGCAAAGATGGAGAACTGGCTGCACAGGGCGCAAAAAGATTTGGCTGGATTCCAGTAAGAGGTTCCTCCAGCCGTCGAGGGTCAAAGGCACTTTTAGAAATGCAGGAGCTATTCGAAAATGGACATAGCGGTGGAATAGTGGTTGATGCGCCGACAGGGCCTACCTATATATCTAAAATTGGTATCATTGTTCTTGCTAAAAGAACCGGGCTTCCACTGGTTCCGGTTATATGGAATGTGGATCGTTGCTGGCGTCTGAAGAGCTGGGACAGATCGATTATTCCCAAGCCATTTTCAAAAATTATATTTATTTATGGTGATCGTTTCCTGCGTGTCCCCTTTGACGCTTCCAGGGAAGAATGTGAGAATTATAGAAAAGAGCTTGATGATGTGCTACACGGGATGATGTATCAGGCAGATCATTTTTTTAATTTTCCCGAAATAAATGATCCCCGCATGATAAAGGTTCCCGTGCCTATTCCCACTTTAGGGAACACAGAGTTTCCGGTTAGGCACTAACTAATTAAAAAACAACCATAAAATGAATTATCTCCAGAATAATTGGATTTATAAAAACCCAAAAATTTCTTGTCATTACATGAGTAATTGTTATCTTATAAAAACAATCTACTGGTTTGTTATTATTGTTTAGGTATTTTCTATTTTGAGAGGAAGAATTAATGCAATTTTTAAAAAAAAAGACATTGACTGGTCTGGCAAGAACCTGTGGCTGAGCGGCAAAAATTAGTCCGACGGATCTGTCGGATGCGCTAAAGGGCATTATGCCATCATCTGACCCAAATCTTTTAGTGGGTATTGAAACTGCTGATGATGCAGCAGTCTATAAATTGACCAATGGGTTGGCAATGATTAATACTGTTGATTTTATTACGCCGCCGGTTGATGACCCATATTGGTTCGGCCAGATCTCGGCTGCAAATTCTATTTCAGATATATACTCAATGGGAGGCAAACCGCTCACAGCTTTGAATTTGGTCATGTTTCCTTCCAAGCTTCTTGATATGGGTATATTGCATGATATTTTGCAAGGTGGACATGACAAGGTAGTTGAGGCGGGTGCCTGTCTTGTTGGAGGCCATTCAGTTGATGATGAAGAACCAAAATATGGGCTCTGTGTTAATGGCATTGTTGATCCTAAGCGGGTGATCACCAATGCGGGTTCAAAACCAAACGACGCTCTGGTCCTTACAAAACCTCTTGGTTCAGGCGTCTTATTTAATGCTGTGCGTTCAGGAAAATTACCATTTAAAAACCTTGAACAGGATATATTACCTGTGCTTGCATCCTTAAATAACATAGCCATAACCACAGCTCTTAAGTTTGATTTACATGCATGCACCGATATTACAGGATTTGGCATTCTTGGCCATCTACTTGAGATATCCCTTGGGTGCGATGCCAGGGTGGTGGTGGATTTCAATGCCCTGCCATTCTATCCTTATGCCTTGGAAATGTATAATAAAGGCGAGACAACCGGAAGCAACAAGGGTAATCGCCAAATGGTTAACACTCACAGCTTTGATATACAAGCCTCTTTGTCAAAAGCCGAAGAAGAGTTGCTGTTTGATCCCCAGACCTCGGGAGGTTTGTTGTTATCTGTACCAGACTCTCAATGCGTTGACCTTATTAATGCTTTGAAAACTGCTGGCATTACGGTTGCTGAAAAGATCGGATATGTGGTTGCTGAACCTGTGGGGATTACCGTTATATAAACCCTAACGTTGCATAAAAATTTTGTTATAGGAGGGTTAAGCCTTATAACCTGGTTTTTGTCCGGTTTACTGGGTATCGTCTTTTATGCGTCCTCCTGTAGGATATTCAAACCTGACCCATTGTTGGTTTTGGTAAAATTAATAGTAGATCCTTCAGCAAATTCTCCTTTTAGGATAGACATGGACAAAGGATTTTCAAGCTCCTGCTGAATAACCCTTTTTAAAGGGCGTGCACCAAAAGTGGGATCATATCCTTTTTGGGCCAGGTATTCCATTGCCCTTTCATCCAGATGAATCGTAAGATTGCGGGATTTAAGCCGTTGATTGAGTTTTTCGATCTGGATTGTGGCAATCTGTTTAATATTTTCCATTGTTAACGCATGGAAAGTAATTATTTCATCAATCCTATTTAAAAATTCCGGTCTGAAAACCTCTTTTAATGCATGGGCTATTTTCTGCTGAATATTCGGTTCATCAAGTCTATCCGTTCCAATTTCCTGTAGGAATCGTGACCCCACATTGGATGTCATAATAATGATGGTATTTCTAAAATCCACGGTACGACCATGTCCGTCTGTCATCCTGCCATCATCTAAAACCTGCAAAAGAACATTAAAAACGTCCTGATGAGCTTTTTCAATCTCGTCGAAAAGGATTACTGAATAAGGGCGTCTTCTTATGGCCTCTGTTAAAAATCCTCCTTCATCATACCCTACATATCCCGGGGGGGCTCCAATGAGCCTTGCCACAGAGTGCTTTTCCATATATTCGGACATATCCACCCGTATCATGGCCTGATCACTGTCAAAGATGAATTGGGCAAGGGATTTTGCAAGTTCTGTTTTTCCAACTCCCGTGGGGCCCATGAAAATAAAGGTGCCGATGGGACGGTCTTCGGGTTGAAGTCCTGATCTGGCTCGCCTTACTGCATTGGATACAGCATCAATGGCTTTTTGCTGGCCAATGACCTTTTTTTTAATTTGATCCTCCATATGGATCAATTTTTCCTGCTCGCCTTCCAACATTTTCGACACTGGAATTCCTGTCCAGATAGAAACTACCTCTGCTACATCAGACTCTTCCACATCTTCTTTGAGCATTCTTTTGTCCTGCTGGAAGTCTTTGAGAACCTGTTTTTTGGCTTCAAGATCCCTTTGCAATTGTTGAATAGTGCCGTATCTGATCTGGGCTACTTTTTCAAGGTCTCCATTACGCTCCGCCACATGGGCCTGGGTCTGGAACTTGTCAATATCCTCCCTGATGCTGCTGATCTGTTGAATCAATTGTTTTTCACTGTCCCAGTGAAGTTTTAAAGGGGCAACTTCCTCTTTCATGACAGAGATATCCATTTCAAGTTTTTCAAGCCTTTGTACGGACGCCTTGTCTTTTTCCCTAAGCAGCGCCTGCCGTTCAATCTGGGCCTGAATAATTTTTCTTTGTATCTCATCTATGGCCCTTGGCATGGAGTCAATTTCTATTCTCAGCCGGGAAGCACATTCGTCAATCAGATCCACTGCTTTGTCCGGCAAAAACCGATCGGCAATATACCGGTTGGACAGGGTGGCCGCGGCAACTAATGCCGAATCTTTTATTCGTATCCCGTGATGAACCTCATATTTCTCTTTTAACCCTCTTAAAATGGAAATCGTATCTTCCACCGTGGGCTCCTTTGCAAAAACCGGCTGAAACCGCCGTTCAAGGGCCGCGTCCTTTTCAATATACTTTCGGTACTCATTCAGAGTGGTGGCACCAACACATCTTAAGGTTCCCCTGGCAAGCGCGGGTTTCAACATGTTGGAAGCATCCACAGACCCTTCGGCTGCACCGGCCCCGACAACGGTATGCAACTCATCTATAAACAATACCACTTCACCTTCTGCCGCTTCCACTTCTTTTAATACGGCCTTGAGCCTTTCTTCAAACTCACCCCGAAACTTGGCCCCGGCAACCAATGCACCCATATCAAGCGAAATCATCCGCCTGTTTTTCAAGGTGTCTGATACATCCCCTTCAACAATTCTCTGGGCCAGGCCTTCTACAATGGCTGTTTTCCCAACGCCGGGTTCACCGATCAGTACGGGGTTGTTTTTTCGCCTTCTTGAAAGAACCTGCACAATCCGCCGGATTTCCTCATCCCTTCCTATGACCGGATCAAGCTTTCCCTCCCGGGCCAGCAGTGTTAAATCCCGCCCGAATTTTTCCAAAGCCTGATATTTTTCTTCTGGATTCTGGTCTGTCACCGTCTGGTTTCCCCGGATATCCTTTAACACCTTTAAAATTGCTTCTTTGATGACACCATTTTGTTTCAAAAGATTAAA
>JABIYQ010000507.1 GCA_018702715.1 Desulfobacula sp.
GCTCGCCTGCTAAGCGAGTAAGGGTGTTGTTACCCTTCTAGAGTTCGAATCTCTATTTCTCCGCCAAGAACAACGATCTTGGGAATTTTAAGCTTTGGCTTTCAATTCCTTTTTTTGTTTCCTGACAAGCCTTTTTAGTCTTTTTTGATGAACTTTGCTGGTTTAATCTTTTTTGATGAGCATTGCTGGTTTTAGTTTCAGTATCTTAAAAATTTTTTATTAATTTTAAGAACTTTTCATTATTGCAATTGTTGTTTCACCCTTATTTTGAATCTGACCCACATAATTTTTGATTGCTTTTGAAAATGATTCCCGGCAACCGGGCTTTTTTCTGTCATGAAACTCAATAAAAATTAATCCAACCTTTTCTAACCATTCTGTGCTTTGAGAAAATACCTCTTTTTCAGAGCCCTCAATATCAATTTTAAGTATATCAATTTGATTGATTTTAAAATTTGCCATAAGTTTATTTATGGATATTCCTTCAATAAAATCCATTCCATGACTTAAGTTTTGCTGTTGTATTTCAAAAGATTCTTTATTTGCTTCAGGGTTTTTTATATATAAAGGCTCTTGTGTATGCCACAATGCCTTATTCAAACAATAAATGTTTTTGTATTTTTTACTATTTTTCACGAGGATATTAAAATTGCTTTTTTCCGGTTCAAGACTGATAATTTGAGCATTCGGATATTTTGCAGCAAAATATATAGACGCTGCACCTATATTTGCACCAGCATCAATGATGACTTTTGGAGAATGTTCAGGGTCAAAATCATATTCATCCTCTAAAAAAATTTTATCAAAAGTTTTAACATCTGAAGTATTGTGCCGCAAATAGATTGGTTCTTTTAATTCCGGCAAATGGAAACGTATATATTTAGAAAAGATATTTTTTTTTTTGATATATAATCTTAAACCAGCAAATCCCCATTTTTTTATATAGTTTCTCAACCTTTTCATTTTCATTTCCCAGTACAGGTATCTTAAACTGTCCTTTTATTTATCAAATTCACAAAGATTGGTTTAAAAAAATTGAAAGATAGCAAAAACAATTCATAAAATCAAAGCAAAACAATTCAGACAATTTTTAATCATTTTCTAATTTTATATCGTTAAAACCTTTTCATTATCTTTTAAAATTTGAGTCAGCGGAACGCCCCAGTATTTAACTTCAATTCCAAGTTTTTCAAGATCATCAGTTACTCCTAGCTGATCGGCACAGGCCTTGCAGGCAGTTATATGGACGCCGTTATCCAAAGCTTCTTTAATTTTTTTTTGAATATTCTTATTTTCACTCACCAGCTTGGCCGTGGCCCCCCAAACAATGAGAGTTACTTTTTCCCACCAGCCATTTTTAAGGGAATTAATCGTATACATGAAAACCATTTTTTCTGAGGTTTCCAAATTATCATTGGTCCACAATACATAAAGATGTTTATTTTCGCTCATACTTGTCCTCGCTTTTTAATTTGTTTAATAAATTTTATATAGCACCTCATAAGGCATTAATTAATTGTTTTTATGTCAAACCAAACCCTTGCCGATTTGGTAGGCTTTTAAATTGGTTTCAACTTTACCGGCGGGAATTTTTTTTGATATTACTTTTTCAAACACCTTTAAAGACATGGGAAGATCGCCCGTGGCTGACAATGCACCCACTGCCATGATATTTCCGAAAATCGGACTGCCGAGGTTTAATGCCTCTTTTGTGGTATCAAAAAATCTCACATCTTCACTGAGTGACTCAATCCACTGGATAATTTGTTTTAGCTCAGGATAAATCTGATCCCCACAGATCACGCCCACAGACTGTATGGGTCTGGTATTGCACAACACTTTGACTTTGGGATTGCCATAGACGGCCAAAACCCTGATTGCTTCCATGGGCTCCAGTGCCACCACCATATGCGCCTTTCCCTCTGGCATCTGGGGCGAAAACCCGTTCCGGGCTGAAATTCGCAAATGGCTCATTACAGATCCTCCCCTCTGTGAAGCACCAAAGGTTTCTCCGATGGTAACTCTATACCCCTGATGAATCATCATATCTCCTACAACACGGGAAGCCAGAACATTACCCTGCCCCCCGACTCCCGTGATTATCAAATTATATGGATCACAACGCAATGTATTTTCCATTGATTACCTCACCCTTTCAGCATTAATGGCCCCGGTGGGGCAAACATTTGCACACACGCCGCATCCAGCGCAAAGTACCTCATCGATCTGAACTTTTCCCTTTAGTGTATCCCACATCAGCCCCGGGCATTTAAAAACACGGGTACACAGTTTATTACAGCCGCAACGGTCTGCCAGGCAAAGATTTACATCAATGGACATCTCATACATCTTACTTCCCTTCTTTATGGGACTTAAGGCGCAGGGCTGTTTTAAAATCAACACGCGTGGATTACCGCTGTCTTCCAACAGATCCAGCAGTATCTCCCGGGTGCTTTGAAGATCAAATGGATCACTCACTTCCACCCGGATATCAATGGCGCAACAGAGCTTTTCAATATCCAGCATGGGCAGTTTCATTCCTGTTGCACCAGCTGGGGAGCCAGGGTGTGGCTGGAATCCGGTCATGGCCGTTCCTGAATTGTCCAGCACCACCAGAATCATGTCAGACTGATTATGTACTGCATTGACCAGGGCCGGCAGTACTGCATGGAAAAAAGTGGAATCCCCGCAAACTGCCATTACCGGTTGTGACATTCCAAATTGATCAAGCTTTCCAAATCCACTTGCCATACCCATACCTGAACCCATGGCCTGAAGGATCTTGATGGTGGAAAATCCGCATGGCCCGGCCCCAAGGCTATAGCATCCGATATCGCCACAGAGGAAACCCGATCTATTATCCAGCTTGAGTGCGCTTCTAATGAGCCAGAACGATGCTCTGTGAGGGCAACCAGGACAAAAAGTCAGCTCTCTTACCGGTGCTCCGACAGCAGCGATTTCTTTCGCTTTTGCCTTGTATCCATCTGAAACCGACTGAAAGGGAATTTCCAGAATGCTGGTAATGCCTTCAATCAAAATATCCGGGTTCAACTCGTTAACTGGAGGAAGTGTCCCGTCTTTTCTGCCAAAAAAAGTCTTTATACCCACCTGTTTTGCCTTTTCAGCGGCCATAGCCTTTATATTGTCCTCAAGAAAGGGCGTTCCCTCCTCCACAATAAAAATTTTATCACAGACGCCAAGGTATTTTCCCAAAAGCTTAGGCGGCAGGGGCCAGGTGGTACCCAGCTTTAGAAGCCCCACACGGTCTTGCAGATCAAGGATGCTTAGGGCTTCTTTGGTATAGAGCTGACATACAGAGCTTGTAATGATAAGAAGTTCGGGTTTTTCAGGGCCGGTATATGTGTTAAACACAGATTCCTCAAAAGCAGCCTCAGCCTTTGAGAGCTTTTCTTGTTGGCGTCTTCTTAATGGATCAACCAGGGTAGGAAAGGCAAGGATCGGTCCTTTCATCTGGTCCATGGGTGTTCCATTAAATTCAAAAACCGCCTCAGGGTCTGATTGTGGAAGCTCACCCATAATCACATTTCCACTGGCATGGGACAAGCGTGTCACCGATCGAAGCATAACAATATTACAAAGATTCTCGGAAAGTTCAAAGGCCCACTTGGCCATATCTTTTGCTTCCTGGAAATCCCCGGGTTCCAGCAATGGGAATTCCATCATCTTGGCATAGGGGCGTGAATCCCCTTCATTTGTGCTTGAAAGCGCTCCAGGATCCTCGCAGGAAACCAACACCAACGCCCCTCTTGTACCATACTCAGCAATATGAAGAAGAGAATCGGCCGCAACGTTCACCCCAACCTGTTTCATAACACACATGGACTTTAAACCGGCATATGATCCAGCCGCGGCCACTTCCAGGGCAACCTTTTCATTGACAGACCATTCCACGTATAGATTGCAGTCCCCGGCTACTTTTGCCAATTGCTCCACGATCTCTGAAGACGGTGTGCCCGGATAACCTGTTATAACATTCACACCAGCCTCAAGTGCCCCCCGGGAAATGGCATCATTTCCCATGAGAAGTGCCTCAGAGTCAGTCTTGGTTTCAAGCAATATGCTCGACATATATCCTCCCGGTTTGAATTTGGCGAACAACAGGATCTTCAGGGTCAATATAAATAAGGTCATCGCTGCTGCCCGTCTTTTGTACCAGATTCATAAGACAGGTTCGCTTTTTATTGGCAGAAGCCTTTTTGAGTTTTTCAATATTTTTATCTGGTACATCTTTAAACTCCAGGATACATTTTTCCCGGGCCAGGGCAAGTAATTTTGCCCCCAGTGATGTTCTGACAATCACCTGGTTCCAACCTTTATCCACATCCCAGCCTTCCTCACTTCTAGCCGACCCCACTGAAATGTCAGTAAATTCGCAGGTCATATCAAAACAATAATTGCAATTATCCCGAACACAATTTAAGACTTCTTTAATGGGTATCTTGACTATTTTTTCGTCTGTAACGATTTCCATGCATGCATGCTTGCTGGGCAGAATATCTATGCTCTTAATTCTACAGCCTCTTACCTTTTCTTTCAGCAGTTCTTGAAATAAGCGCCAGTCAAGGGCCCATCCGCAAAAAAGCCCTATAACAAGCTTTAGCTTTTCCATACGAATCTTATCTTGGGAAACCGGATTCACTCTCATTTTTGCCAATGCCATAGCCTGGCACGGTGTGGCTACAACACCGATCTTCCCTGTATCTGTCTGGGAAATCCGATTGAAAGCCAATAGTGTCGGTGAGACTACAAATTTTGAACCGGCTTTGCCAAAAACCTCATCCACATCGTCTATGGGTTGAGCAACCGGTAAAAATTGATCGTCCTGATCTGCCAGAATCGACTCATCAATGATCCCTTCGGCCAGCGCCAATTGAATCAGTGCTGTCACAGTACCCCCATGCTGCGCACCTTCCCGAATCGTTTTGTCTGTTGCCCGGGTCATGTAAAGGCCCTTGAAAGCCCCTATTTCCCATACCATATCCTCTGGTTTAAATAATGCACATCTCAAGGCTTCAAGATCTGTGGGGGTGCGGGGGCAATATGTAAAACAACGGCCTTTGGGAAGATTACAATCATGAAAAAGGATTGTTTTGTCCTTATAATATTCCATGGAAGGACAAAGACCTACACATGCGGAACAACCAGTACAAAGGCCCTGTTTAAGCACGTTAATATTGATGCCCTGCTGGCCCTCCTTTGTTTTGTCATCTTCATCCATGGTTTTGCCATCTTTATCCATATCAGTAAATTTCCCTTTAGGGTCCACTCAAAAATTAATTACCAATTTATCGATTGAGCACAACTTCCCTGATTCGTAAATGGGAAAATTGGGCCTCCGTTTTATTTTATCTCTTTTAATTGAACCCTGTTATTTATTCAATAAAAAAGAAAAAGGATATTATAAATAGCAGCAATTGCCAAGCTTTTAGAGGATTCATGAAATTGATTTACAGCACGCATTAATCCTTGACATAAAATTATAGGGAGTTTATATCCTTTTAACAATTAAACTAAGGCAGTAAATTAATTTTGAATAAAAAAATATAAACAAAATATGGATTTAAAACAGATACTTAAAAAAAATAAAGACTTGTTTGTAAAAAAATGGTTCCAGGCAACAATTGATACATATCCTTTACAAACTGCAAAAATACTGGGCAAAGACTCGAACAGATTTGATAATCCGGTTGGTGCTGTCACCCATGAAACCATTGAAGATGTGTTCAATCTTATCCTGGGAAAATTCAACAAAGAGACTCTTGAAAAAGCGCTTGATCCGATAATCCGGATCAGAGCGGTACAGGCGTTTTCCGCTTCCGAGGCGGTCAGTTTTGTATTTGCTTTAAAGGACATTGGTGAGGACATCCTTGATAGCAGTATGATCCGGGAGTTTGAAAAAATTGTTGACCAGATTGCTCTGGCTTCATTTAACAAGTATATGAAATGTAAAGAAGAAATATTCCTTTTAAAAGCCACTGAAAGTAAACGGCGTATTCACAGGGCTTTTGAAAGGGCTGGTTTAGTAGCTGAGCTTACGGAAGAAGATCTCCTTAGTTCAAAAAATTCTTAACATGCACGACAAAATTTAGGTTTGTCCTGCATAAAACAATGAGGTGGTTATAATATGAATCAAAAGTACTTGATCCCCCTGACAGCTGTTTTTCTACTTTTTTTAGTAGCATACACAGGGGTTGAGGGAGCAGGGCTTCAGTGGTTCTTTGGAATTGTTTTTCCCTATGTAGCGATTATTGCCTTCCTTGCCGGGTTTATTTACAAGGTTTTAGGATGGGCATCTTCTGCTGTTCCGTTCAGAATTCCGACAACCTGCGGGCAACAAAAATCTCTACCGTGGATAAAACAGAACACCATTGACAACCCTGATACAACTACTGGTGTATTTCTGCGTATGGTTTTAGAAATTTTTCTTTTCAGGTCTCTGTTCAGAAACACCAAAGCCGCATTTAACAGAAATGCATCAAACAGGCTTTCCTATTCCTGGGAGATTTTTCTCTGGGTAGGCGCTCTTGCCTTTCATTATTCCTTTTTAGTGGTATTGTTAAGGCATTTCAGATTTTTTACCTCCCCTGTACCTTCCTGTATCAAATTTTTAGAATATTTTGATGGCATTGTACAATTGGGACTTCCCGGAATATTTTTATCCGGCCTAGTATTGCTTGCAGCAACATTGTTCCTGCTTGGAAGAAGAATATTCGATGCCAAGGTTACCTATATCTCCCAGGCAGCCGACTATTTCCCCTTATTTCTTATCATCGGGATTGCAGCAACCGGTTTAGCCATGAGATATTTCACAAAGGTTGACATTATCGGCATCAAAACTCTTACCATGGGCCTTGCAACTTTCAGTCCGACAATTCCTCAAGGTGTTGGCGGTCTTTTTTATGGCCATATCTTTCTGGTGAGTATCCTTTTTGCATATTTCCCGGCCAGCAAACTGATGCACATGGGCGGAATCTTCTTAAGTCCAACCAGAAATATGGCAAACAATACCCGTGCAAAAAGACATGTTAACCCCTGGAACTATGATGTGAAAACCCATACCTATGAAGAGTATGAGGATCACTTCAGAGAAAAAATGATTGAAGCCGGCCTGCCGGTGGATAAAAAGGAGTAATTAATGTCTGACGAACTACAACCGGATGAACTATTAAATAAAATAGATTTTAGCCCAAAAGCCGGGTCTGCATCAGATTCAGGTTCGGGCAATTGGATGGATACAACGGCATCGGTCCAGATCAGACCGGGCATGTACTGCTATGCGGCAAAACCTGAAAGTGTTGCAACTCTGGGCCTTCCCAATGCAAGGGAATGGAATCCTCTGGACGAGGACTGGAAACTTCCGGATAACTGGCAGGAAATTATTTTCCAGGGGTTAAAAGATCGCCTGGAAAAATTTCGAACTTTCAAAGTATTCATGGATATCTGTGTACGGTGCGGTGCCTGTGCTGACAAATGTCACTTTTTTCTTGGAACAGGTGATCC
>JABIYQ010000156.1 GCA_018702715.1 Desulfobacula sp.
AAACATTAAATAAATACCGCAGCCAAATTCTGCGTGATGAAAGGGGAAAATATCAACTGAATTTTCCAAATGACCCGAGTCAAATAAAGGGAATATATCATGGTGGGTAGAAAAAGAACGACTGAAAGACGAAAAAGCAAGCGATACAAAGCTGCTGAAGGCGCATACGCAGCAATAAGCCCCAGTTCTCACAAGATAGGGCAAATCACTGATATCAGCATGGACGGACTTGCTTTCAAATATATTGATACAAAAAATCAAACCCAGTCAGAAGAATCAATTTTTTTAAGCAGTATGGGATTTTATGTGGGTAATCTTCCATTTAAAACCATTTCAGATAATGAAGTCACAAACACACCCTCATTCAGCGCAATGGAGGTTAGAGAAAGACATGTGCAATTTATCGACTTAAGTTTTAAACAGCTTTTTGATCTGGATTGTTACCTTAAGAACAATGTTAGTCTAATGTAAAAAACCTGAATCTCAGCATTTTGATGCAAACTAATCGATGCATTAGAAAATGTTTTATTTTTTTCATCCACCCCGGGTTTCGCTGCCTGGTGTGGTGTTTTTACTCCTGACATTGCTTAGAATTATTTTATCATGGGTATGGTTTGCCGTTCATTTAATGTAAGGGGTTGTTTAAAGACCTCTCCCAGGCTTTTTTCTGGTGGGGAAGAATTCAAACTTGTGGGCTTTGTATACCCAAATTCAAAATGTCCGTATGAAAGGAACCTGGATTAAAAAATGATTTAATTACGATTTTTGAGGAAGTGCAACTTAAAAAGGCATGAAAGATAAAAAAGAATGACAACCTTTGTCAAATCAGCATCATTTATTCTGAGAAGTGTTTGAAGGTTGAAATAAATCCTTTGCCATTTACAAGAAATGCCAGTATTGGCATTTCTTGTAAATGGAGCAAATATTTACTTTTGACTTAAGAGTTAGATGAAACCCAATGATCTACAGGTTTTTCTCCAGACTGGCTTTTACAAAGTCTACAATTTTTTTACCATCAAATCCTTTTTTATTCATCTTTTCAATATATTGATCAAAAACAGGGGCTATTGAATCTTTCCATTTCCCGGATTCTGCATCACTGAGTTCAATTACTTCATGACCAAGGCTTTTAAAATATTCCAGGCCTATTTTGTCACTCTCATCCCATGCATTTCCATGTTTTACGATAAATTCCTGGTTGATTTGGCGAATAATTTTTTGAAGGTCTGATGGAATTGAATTCCACTTTTGTTTGTTCATAACCAAAAAGAAGGATGAAGTATAGGCTATTGCATGACTATTAGTAACGTAATTGACAACTTCCCCCATTCGCCAGCCTTTGTTTACTTCCAAAGGATAAAGCGCACCCTCAATAATACCTTTTTGAAGACTTGCATATACTTCCGGCATGGGCATTGAGACTGCTGTGCCACCAAGGGCTCTGACCACCTGTGCACTTGTGCCGTGTCCACGAAGTTTCATGCCCTTAAAATCATCCATGCTTCTGACAGCTTTTCCTTTTGTATGAAGAATGCCTGCACCATGGGCATGAAGGAACATAACCTGTGTATCTGACAATTCCTTTGGTTTAAATTCATTATAAAAATCGTTTACAACTTTGGTTGCCTGGACACCGCTTGAATAGCCTATCGGCAGATCAACTGCTTCCATAACTGGAAATCTTCCCCGGGTATAGGCAAACAACGCCGTACCCAGATCGGAAACCCCTGTAACAACTCCATCATAAACCTGTTTTGACTTGGTAAGTGTCCCTCCTGGATAGTATTCAACCATGACTTTTCCATCCGTTCGCTTTTTAACTTCATCACACCATTGCTGAGCCAGAATGCTTTGAATATGGGAGGGTGGAAAAAAATTAGAATAGGTCAATTTAATGGGCTCGGCATGAAGAATAGAGGCTAAGAATAATACACATAGAGAAATGGGAATAATCCAAAAATACGTACTTTTTTTCATTTTAATGATCTCCTTGGCTTAAATTTATTATTACTTTTTAAAACAAACTACCTTATGTTGCCTCCTTTCACCTTTTTCAACATTTTTATAAAATAATTCAGATATCTTTTGGGAAAATTCCAATAACTGAAAACACTTATCTAAGACTGGAATCCTTGTAAAAATTGACTTTAAAAATATTTGTTCTCTATAAAAAACGAGAGTTCTCATTATAAAATACTACAAAATACCTGTCAACTTAAAATAATTATTGCAGACTCCAATTATTACCCCGGATAGAGTTGATTTCCCAGGCAATGGGGCATGAATTTTTCAAGCCCTTTCTTGTATTACTCTTTCAGACAACTGCCTTGTATCCCCCACAAAAATACACTGTGTCGGACAGGCTTTGCTGCAGGCCGTTCTTTCACCCTTTTTAAGTTTATCAACGCATAGATCACATTTTATAGCAAATTCTGTTTTTTCATCAAATTGCATGGCACCAAATGGGCATGATTCAACACAGGCCTGACATCCGATGCACTCATCATTATTAATAAGCACGATACCATTTTCGTCTTTATAAATTGCCTCGGTGGGACACGCATCCCTGCAAGGAGCATTTGCACAATGGTGGCAAAATATTGGAATAAAATCAGAACTATTTTCCAACACTTGAACCAATCTTGGCCCGACACCCAGCGAGTGCTCCTGTTTACATGCAACTTCACATGCATGGCATCCCATACAGTCTTCTTTAAAAAACATCAGTGATGTCTTTGCCATCTTATCTCCTCCTTGTTTTATCCCCAACTAAAACTATTTTCATTGGTTTTAGGTATCAATTGTATTATCTCTTTTCGAACGCAACGAACCCTGTAGACGTTGGTTTTATAATAACTTAGCACATATGCACCATCTAACATTATTATCCATGCATTTTTAGTATTTGTCCCAAAGGTTGTTGATGACCAATAGGACAATTTATCTCTAAAGGGTATCTCCTCGCGCATGACAGGTCTGTATTTACTTCTGTCCAAAAAACTTTCCATTTCTTTGATATTTGGAAACCTCCAGTCATGGTGACCACCTAATGTAAGAGAGCTGGCGTATTCAAACGCATCATACCAACTCATCTCTCCTGAAGGTTCAAGCTGCCATTCAAGACCGGTGAGATGATCCTGCCATGTTTGCCTTATTTCAGACAGGGCTGACATTGCACAAACAATTTCTTAAATTCGTTGAACCTATTGCAGGATCAAGTGTTTCATAAGAATTATCCATGAGTATGTTAATATTTGATATATCCCAGCCATAACCCGGGGCTTCCATTTCCGGATACCACCATCCATGCTCTGCAACGATAACACTGGGGTCAATTCCTTTATTAAACTTTGCCTTCTCTTTTATCTTACCTCTTGGTGATTCTATCCAGACCCAGTCCCCTTCTTTGATATTCTCTTTAGCTGCTGTATCTGGATGAATTTCAACAATGGGATCAGGCCTGATCTCTCTTAACCATGGCTGATTGCGATTTGCAGAATGGAAAAAGGTGGGTGTTCGCAAACCAGCATTTAATATATAGGGAAATTTTTCTAGAAGTTCGGGTTTGGAGACAGGACTTTCAGGGAGCTCTGTATATTTTGGCAAGGGATCATATCCCCATTTCTCCAATACAGTAGAATACAACTCGACTTTACCTGTGGGAGTGGAAAAACCCCTTTCCTTATATTTATGGTAGACCATTTCACCCTTAAGATAACCTTTAGTTTTAAACTCATCCCAGGTAAGTCCCGAAGGCTCCAACAGGTAGTCAAGAGAATCCTCCACCGTTGGCCACCATTCCTGGCCCATCTTTTTACCCAGTTCCATGAAAATCTTATGATCCTGCCAGCATTCCCCTATTTCAACACACTTTTGTCTTGCCACCACAAACCCATGCCGTTTCCAGTTGTCTGCAACATGGTCCTGCTCAAGCCAGGTTCCAGAGGGTAAGAATATATCAGCCAGCTCAGCAGTTGGCGTCAAAAAGAAATCCATGACGACCAAAAAATCAAGCTTGCTTAAGGCTGCATATGCTTCCTTTGCATTCGCTCTTGTAATGACAGGGTTTGTTCCGCACAAAAGACCGGCTTTGAGCTGATAGGGTTGGCTTGTTAAAATTGAATCCCAGGCCTTTTTGGGATTAATCAGGGCAACTCTTCCCCCAAGTTTAAACTGATCCCCTCCCAGCCTTTTGGCCAATTGTTCTCTGGATAAATCCTTGTGTCTGGAAAACTCAGATACTGTTCGTGTTGGCGGGGTTACATAGAGGACATTTCCACCAGGAGCATCCAGATTACCTGTGGCAGCCATCAAGCCTGTGATAAGGCGGGTACAATCTGCACAATTATTTGTCTGCTCTGTTGGAACACCCCAATGGATACAGGCAGGCTTTGTCCTGGCATAAAGTCTTGCAGCTTTTCGGATAAGTTCTTTATCCACCCATGTTATTTCTTCTACCCTGTCAAGGGAAAACTCTTTTACTCTTTCTTTGAACTCATCCCAGCCATTGATATAATTCTCCACAAATTCCGGGTCATAGAGATCTTCATCAATGATGACATTTAAAAAACCCATTGCCAGGGCAGCGTCTGTTCCGGGTCGAAGCTGGAGCCACAGATCAGCCTTTTTAGCCACAAATCCTTTTCTGGGATCAATGCAGATAAGTTTTGACCCCTTTTTATAATTAGTCCAGAAATCCCCGCCTTTATATTCATCAGGATTGGTCCATTGTGGATTACACCCCCACATAATAATACATTTGGGTTCTCCCCTGTAGTCACAAATGGGTAATGAACCAACAGTTATAAGCGTCGATGCAACCCTTGAAACATAACACATATGACCGGCAGTAAGGACATTGGGCGTTCCCAGCTGGTTGGCAAATCGATATAGATGACTTTCATAGTCTCTTCCAGTACCCTGGCCTACGACTATATGTTCAGCCCCATATTCATCTTTGACAGATTGAAATCTTGTCGCTATTTCGTCCAAAGCCTCATCCCAGGTGATTCTTTGCCATTTACCATCAACCTTTTTCATGGGATGGGTCACCCTGTCAGGATGATAGGCCATCTGGGTCACGGCCAAACCCTTTGAGCAAAGTGTTCCATGGCTTATGGGAGAATCCGAATCCCCTTCTACCTTAATCACCTTACCGTTCTTTACATGGGCGATTACGCCACAGCCCCCATGACAACTTCTGCAAGCAGTTCTGATTTTTTTTACTTCACCCATTTTTACTCTCCTTTCCGATCTTAAGGACCGCAAATTTTATAAAGTAAACGAAATTGCTTGTCTTTTGGCCCATCTACTGCGTTGCATCAAAGGCCAAATAGGCCTGCTATTAAACCTTTAATGCGCCTTGTAGATGAACCAAAATCCTTCGCTATTTCAGTTTAGTTTATTTCATCTGCAGTCCTAAGTTAAATCAGCCAGATCTGAAATTCCAAATCCCAGTGCGTGGGTAAAACTTTGGATACATAAAACATTTTTATCCACAACCGGCATTGCCTGACCCAATTCTTTTATTTCAATAAGCAATAGTTCTATTTTCTCGATTCGCTTTTTCATTTCTTTAAAGCGGTTCATTGTATCATCATTTTCCATACTTTTCTAAAGCCCCCTTAAATCTTTAAATCTCTTTGATTTCAATGTATAGCGAGGCAAAACTCCTGGTTTTTCAAATTGGATATTGAATCTTAAATTGGTTCTCATTTTCAATTTTTCCCTTACCTTGCTTTCCAGCTCTCTTTGTTTTTCCAACCCCAGCTCCTGTTCCGGCTCAAGTCTGAGATTAATTTCATCCATGATACCTTTTTTCTGAACTATGATCTCGTATTCAATTATGACTGGAAACCGCTTTCTCAAAACTTCTTCAACTGCAACCGGTGTAAAAAGAACACCCCGAATTTTTGTTAAATCATCCATCCTTCCTTCAACACCAGAGATTTTCATGGAAGTTCTTCCACATGAACATCCTGACTTTGACTTGCGAACCACATCATTTGTATTGAATCTTACAAGTGGGAAAGAATGCCGTCCAAGGGGTGTCACCACTGCAACACCCAACTCTCCCTCTTCAACCTCTCTTGTCCGGGTTTCCATATCAAGAATTTCCACCAGGAAAAAAGGTTCCATTATATGGAGGCCATTGCGGTCACTGCACATGGCTGCCCATGCACAGGGTTCTGTTCCACCTATATGGTCATAAACTTCAGCATTCCAGTTTTTTTCAAGCATTTTCCGGGTGGCCTGCGGCAGGGGTTCTCCTGCACACTGCATTCGTTTTATACCCAAATCTTTAGCAGTGATTCCCATTTTCTTTGCTACCTGGGCCATATGCAAACCATAGGTCGGTGTATTCAAAAGAGCCGTTGCCTTGATTTCCCTGATCTTGTTAAGCCTTCCTTTTGTGTCCAGGGCACCGCCCGGTACTACCTCGCACCCTATTTTCTGGGCAGCATAATGTCCTTCCCAAAAAGCAACATATACATTATAGCCAAAAGGTATAAATACCCTGTCTGTTTCCCTGAATCCCGCCATCCACAGAATATGGCACCAGACTTCGACCCGCCACTGCCAGCTCTCATAGCTTTCCGGCACATAAACGGGCTTGCCCGTGGTGCCGGAGGTTTGCCGAAAATCACTGATATAAACAGGGTCAATCCCAAGCAAGTCTCCATAAATCGTTGGATCCTCGCTTATCTGTGCTAAACGCAGGTCTTCTTTGTCAGTTAAGGGCAATTTCAAAAGATCTTTTTTCGTCTGGATTTGTTTTGGATCAATGCCTTTTAATTTTTTTTGATAGAGAAGAGAATTTTTCTTTGCATATGCCATATATTTTCGAAAATTCTTTAATTCCAGTTCCACAAGCCTTTCTCTATCCAAAGTTTCCAGAACCGGATTCCAGAAATTTCTGCTCTGTATTTCCATTTATAGGCCCCTCTTTTTTTGATTCAGCAAAATCAAGATAATAATTTACCCTTCTTTGGTAATGCTTTAAACTTTGCTTTCTATCTTTGTGGCAATTTGCTTTAAAAAATCTGTATAGGTTTTGAGCGATCTTTCTTTAATCTGGCTTTTAAGGCCAACTGCCCAGATAGCGCATTGAAGGTCATCTCTTTTAAGGTTTAATGGAACTGCCAATGCCCTTATACCTTCAAGATATTCCTCATCTTCGTAGGCGAACCCGTCTTTTCTGACCTGGATCAAGTCATTCAAATATTGTTTTTTATCTTTGGCTGAAAAATGAGTGTTGTTTTTTGATTTGTGATGCAAAAGGATTTCATTGATTTCTCTATCTTTGAGAAGTGAAAGGAATGCTTTACCATGTGCACCGGCAACCAGCGGAATCATGGCTCCAATCTCAGAAGAGATCTTAAGATCATATGATGAATCTGATTTATCGATAATGATGGCCTTGAGACCGGAACGG
>JABIYQ010000632.1 GCA_018702715.1 Desulfobacula sp.
ATCATGACCTTGCCTTCCTTCATCTTTTTATACTGCATGACAAGAGGGATATTCGCATCTTTTAAGGCTTCAATACCGGCTGCAATACCTATGGCCATAGTAATATCGTATTGTTCTTTAATCCCGTATTCATCCATAAGATCAAAATAACCCAGCTGTCCTGCCAGATGGATAACGTCTTCTGCTTTGGTGATCTGCACAAACCTGGCATTTCCATCAGGCTGTTTGAACAACTTGGTAATATTTTTATCTATTATTTTATCCTGGTCTTCAGGCGTAAGGGATTCGATAAAGTTTTCACCATTTAAAATCGCGTCAAAATTGTCTGCTGCAAAAACACGTCGATCTTTGCCCGGAAGCCCCACTGAAACGCCTGAAATCACTATTCTCTGTGTATCAAAATCATATCTTTCAATGGCATCAATGGCAGTTTGGCGTTTCTGGTGCATATATTCCTTGTAAAGGATCTGATCCACCAGTTCCTGGTTATTCTGCTTAAAAGACTCAAAATTTTCTGACATTTTAATTTTTGGTAACTCCTCAAAAGGTTTTGGGGTAAGTTTTGTTTCAAGTGCTGCTACAGGCTTTGTCTCAAAAATGCTGTTGCAATCCTTAAGATATTTTCTGCAGGCTTCAAAAGATTTAATTTCACCCAATTTTGCATCAACTGATACAGATGTGCCGTATTCCCCGATATTGATGTTTTTCAAAAGATTCACAAGCAGCCTTGACGGCCCGATTTCAATAAAATGAGTCCGGCCGGATTCATATACATTTTCAATGGATTTCATAAATTCAACGGGTGAAATAATCTGTCTTGCCAAAAGATCCTTTACATCGGCCCTTGTTTCCGGATAGGCACTGGCATGGGAATTGGAAATGATTCTTCCAAACCGGGTATCGTTAAAGGTTATGGTGTCCAGATATTGTCTTAACTTGTCTGAAGCTTCTTTAAGAAGCGGTGTATGAAAAGCCCCTGTAAGATTCAGCTTCTTGTAAAAAACCTCCTGCTGGGTCAAAAAAGTGCAAAATTTCTCAATATCATCAGCTTTCCCGGAAACGGCAGTCTGCTTTTCACTGTTTTTATTGGTAATATAAATGTGAGAAATATTTGATTTTCTTATCAAATGCTCTGTCTCTTTTTCATTTTTAAATACCACCATGATTTTACCCGGAACCTTTAATGTAGTTTCATACATAAGGTCAGCGCGTTTTATAATTAAGCGCATTGCATCGGCAAAACAAAGCATTCCGCTGCAAAAAAGGGCTGTGTATTCACCCACACTGTGGCCGATAAAATAATCCGGAGAAAATCCTTCCTGGGACAATCTGCTGTAAATAGCTGCAGAAGAAAGAAAAACGGCAGGTTGGGTATTTTGTGTTGAGTTAATGGCATCATCCGTGCCAAACATCATGTCTAAAAGAGAATATCCCCTTTGTTCAACAAAAATTAGTTCCCCGGCTTCCATTACTTTTCTGATGTGGGCATCTTTTTCAAAAAGTTCCTTCATCATGCGGCTTCTCTGGGCACCCTGACCGGAAAGAAGGGCAACCATTCTCATTTTTTTACCCCTGTCATCAGCAGAATAGGCATGATCTATTAATACGATATCATCCCCTGCAACCGCCTTTTCTTGTTTTTGTGCAACTTCTTCCCGGGTTTCAAGAAGGGCCGGAAGTGTACTCATGATCATATGGCAATGATTACCACCAATGCCGTTGACATTGGCTGCAAACCTAAAGGGCTGGCCTTTGGGTTTTACTACTATCTGTTGAGTCGGTTTTAAAACTTTACCATCATTTAAAATGGAGTGCTCTGGATTATAATTAAAATCCGGCAGGATTTTTCCCTTGCGGCTCATCAGCATCATTTTTGCCATGGCAACGGCAGGGTTTGCAGCTTTGAAATATCCGAACTGGGATTTTATGTTTCCACAATGCATTTCATGGTCAAAACAATTTTCAATCACCTGCTTTTCTACGATATCACCAAAAATATTGGAAAATGCAAATACGTCCAGATGATTGATATCCTGTTTTCTGATCCCGGATTTATAATATGTTTCATTTATAGTTGATACAAAGGTTTGTTCTGAAGGTGCAAGGAGGTGATCCGGCACGCTTGAGCGCACAGCACTTTCGTTGATCTCTCCTAAAATTTCCATATTATACTCACGGGCTTTTTTATAGGTTGTCATGATGTGGATGGCTGAACCTTCTCCCATGACATACCCGTCTGCCCTTGAATCATAAAAATTACAGTCCCCTTCCGACAAAAGTCCCAGACGTTTAAAGGCCATGAGAACTGCGGGATAAAGGTTGCAGTCAACTCCGCCTGCCAGGACAAAATCAAGATCTTTTTGTTTTAAGTTCCGGGCGGCATTTCGCATGGCAACAAATGCTGATGCACAGGATGCGTCAATAACGTAATTGGCACCGTTCAGTCCAAAATAATTTGCTATCCTGCCGGAGATAATATTGGACAAAAGTCCGGGTGTGGTATCTTCATTATTCTCGGGAATCTCATTGCGGATGGATGCGACAAGCGCATCTGATACCTTATTAAGTTTTTTGGCATCAATATCCTGACAATTTTTAATTATATTACCAATAAATTGTTTTCTAACCCTTACAATATTTTTACTCTGCCGCTCTCCTGCAATGGTGCCTATAATGACCCCAACCTTGTTGGCAGCGCTTATGTGA
>JABIYQ010000362.1 GCA_018702715.1 Desulfobacula sp.
ACCAGACGTAAATCCTTCATGATAACCTGAGAAAAATACCCGATTACCGAGCGATAATCAGTAACAAGACCTGAGTCCAAAACAGTTGTATGGTTGATTTCTCCTGTTGTGATATCTTTAAAGATGATCTCTCGTTTTTCTTCTTCGCTAAATGCTTTGTATTTAATCTTTTTATGCCCGAAACGGCTGGTTTCTAATTCTGTCAGATTTTTATATTCCCGATATATCCTTGCCGTTAAAACCGGGATTTCAATTTCGAGGCTGTCAAGATCCTTTGTGGTGTTTTCAGTATCAACCTCAACAATAATTGGGGTTTTAGGCTTAGTGCCTTCGCCCATTGCTTTACGCTCAAGCTCCACACCTTCAGATTGAATGGACTCAACAAAATCCATAAACGCATCCGTACCCACCACGCTGACATATTCTTCTACATTATTGCCGGGGTACATTTTACGCAAACCCCTTCCCAGTGTCTGTTCCGGTAGAATATTGCTTCTTGCCGAATACGCACGCAAGCCCACAATCGTGGTGACATTTTTAACATCCCAGCCTTCTTTTAGCATCAGTACAGAAACAATGGCTTTGTAAGGGCTTGCCCAGCTATCAAGTTCATTGGATTGTTTACGCAGCATTTCAAGCTCTTCTTTCTTCTTACCGCTTTTTGCTTCGCTGATCTCTCCATTGTTTTTAGTATGAATCACCAGAACCGCATCTTTTAATTCAGGATATGTTGCTTCCAGATATTGGGCCACATCATCACAGTTTTTCGTGTCATCCGTCATGACAAAAAGGACGGCTTTCTTATCCAATTTTGCATGCTCTTTATATGCTTTACGCCACTCCTCAAACCCCAGGTTAAGATAATCTGCATATTTTTCTGTATAACGGGAGCTTTTTCGTTCAGACAATTTTGCACGGCTGGCAGAATCGGGAAGCACGGGATGCTTCACCACGTTTTGCGAAATGGCCTCAACCAATGGATAATCAGATATCGTCTGCACAAAAATAGCACCATTGTTGTGTTTTGGGGTGGCGGTCACATCCACTTGTAACGCAAGAAACCGGTCTTTATGCTGCAATCTATGGTGGATATCTTCTATTGATCTGAACCATGCAAGACTGTTGTCATGAATATGATGTGCTTCATCATTGAGAACCACCAACTCATCTATATCCCGGACAATATCTCCCAGATCAACTTTTGAATCGGTTGTTTTCCCGGAAGGTCGCTTGCCTAAAAAATAGTCCATGGTATCTTCATCATCCGATGATGGCTCTATATCATTACCCGAATAAACCCTATGGATATTGGTCAAAAAGATATTACCTGTTTTTCGGGTAATATTGACCTCATCCTGAATATGCAACGTTAACTGGAAGTCATCACGCCAGTTATACCCTTCAAACCCATTATCCGGCAGTACCGGATCTTCAAAGAAAATACGCAACCCATCAAAATCGCTGCGAATACGATCAAGAACAATGATATTCGGCGTAATCAGAAGAAAGTTCCGGGCCAGTTCAGAATATTCTTCATACAATTTATGAAAATAACACCATGCTAGAATCAAGCTCATTACCTTTGTTTTACCGGAACCTGTGGCCATTTTTATGACAAATCGCCGCCACGATTCATCAAACATATTTGCTGAAACCGCCCCGGATGAATCAAAGCGGATCAAATCATATTTGTCTTTTGCTTTGACCACATCATAAAGAAAGACAATGGTCTCAACCGCTTCCTGCTGGGCAAAATAATACTGGAATTTTGCCATGGACCCGTCTGATTTGGGCATCAAATGTTCTTGATTAAACCACCAGTTTAAAAGGCTGATACTGGTGTCGGTCGCCCCTTCATAGCCTTTTCCCCGCCATGTTTTGACTTTCTTGCGCAATTGGTGCACCAAAGGCGGCAGCAGTTTTTCATAAGAAGATTCCCGCAAGGCTTCATCTGCTGGAAACCAGCGAACAGAAGGTTCAAGAACCGCATGGGGAGAATCAGGAAAATCCGGATGTAATGCCATTATTTTTTCTCCCCTAATTTTTTAATGCCATGATCGGAAACAAGAAGTTTCATCTGGTGAATCGCAATGGTGTTTAATTTCTTCAGCCGCTCTTTTTGTGCCAACCCTTCATTGATAAAAAGGGCATTCAGGTTTTCCAGGTTCGACAGGCACACCAATTGCGAAATATTGGCATCATCCCGAATATTCCCTTTTTGTCCCGAGTTTTCATCCCGCCACTGTTTTGCGGTTTTTCCAAACAATGCCACGTTCAATACATCTGCTTCTGAGGCATACAAAAAATTAATCTGGCTTCCTGAAAGTTCCGGGGGTATCAAATTATTTTTAATGGCATCGGTATGAATGCGGTAGTTGATTTTTGTAAGATTGCGTTTGATATCCCAGCCAAGCTGTTTAAGCTCTTCATCTTTCAGCCGCTGAAATTCTTTGATCAAATATAGTTTGAATTCAACGGAAACCCAGGAAGCAAATTCAAAGGCAATATCCTTATGGGCAAAGGTGCCGCCATAACGCCCGGTTTTGGAGATGATCCCGATGGCTTCTGTGGCATTTATCCAGCGTTTAGGCGTCAATGAAAAGCTATTCAGACCAGCTTGTTTTCTAATTCCATCGAATTCGATGGAATTAAAATCCGGATTGTTCAATTGCTCCCAGATCCCTAAAAACTCAATACTGTTTCGGTTGCGCATCCAGTTTTGAATGATATAGTCCCCCCGCTCGGTATCTCTATGCCGGGCAATGTCGGTCAATGAGATAAAATCTTCATCCCTGTGGTGAAAAAGTGTAACAGGCCGAGACAACACATCCATTTTTTTTGTTTTGCTCACACTGTCACCTCAATGATTTTCATGGTGTCATTACCAAAAATATCCACCACCTTAACGGCAATCTTGCGCCGTCCTGGTCGGCGCTCCATAAATGTACTTTTCAATTCAAGGGTTCGGTCTTTTTTGGTTCTAAAGGACTGCCATTCATTTTCAAACACATAATCCCCGCTCCAGACTTCTTCGGTTTCGCCACTTTCCGCGTTCTTTACCCGTATAATTTCCCGCTTGGATTCAAAATCAAAATCCACAGACCAGTAATCGATCCAGTCCGTCCATTTTTGAGTCAACACCTCACGTTTGACAACACCGTCCTTGTCCTTGCTGATTTTAACAACCTGTCCCTTGTCTACAATCACTTTGGATTTTTTCTTTTTCAGGTTGGTGTCCGCATCAACCGAATCCTGTGAATAAAAAACAGAAAAATCCGTCAGTTCAATGGCTATATGGTATTTCTTTTTGCCTTTGCCAAACAAGGGTTTAACTTCAATAAAAGATACGTCATGAAATACCACCTGATTTTTCTCAGTGGAAAAATCAGCCCCCACATCAAAGGGAGGATCAATATAAATCAGCTTAATACCACCCTGGGCTTCAATCTCTTCTCGCAGCGGTCCATTTTTAAGGGAGGATAAAATCAATTTATTGTCCCCCCAGATCAGCTTGTTGTTCCAGCCGGTGATCTGCCTTCCTGTCTGCTGATCAAAAATATCCATCTGTAATGCTCTGTTTTCCTCAGCTCTGGGCTCATCCACCTGCTCAATCACCTGAAAAGGCAAGACAATATTACAGACTTCACCGGTTTTGCCGTTCCAGACCAGTTCAACTTCTTTCTTGTCCTCAAACAGCAAAAAACGGTACTTCTCTGGTAAAGGTCTACCCGCCTCAAGATGGCGGTTAATATCCCTTATCTCATTGTCATTCAGCTTCATTTTCTTCCTTTTTTCGGGGCTTTATTCCGCTGCTTCTTCTTTTTAGGTTTATCATCAGCAATCAGTTCAAATTTTTTACCGTGCTTTTTGATAATGTCATTCCTTAAATCTTCAAGTTTGTCTTTTGGGCATCCAAATGTAAGGACAGAATACGCCCAATCCCGTTTTCGGATCATGTCACGGTCAAGTTTTCCTGCGCAATCTTCACACAGGCCCAAATCATTAACCGGTAAAAACATATCACAGCCCTGGCATTCAGATTTATACTGTGAAAAAGCGCTGTCCATATTATCAATGTCTTCGAAAAACTCATTCATACGTTTTTAACCCTGCGGCAAAAAAACACTATAGTTTAAAATCGTCAGGAAATTGAAAACCAGAGATATCCGATCGGTTGTCTGGAGATTCAACCGGAGTGGATGATTTTAAACAACACTTTTTATATTTTTTTCCACTGCCACAGGGGCAGGGATCGTTTCTACCGACCTTCCGGTCTGTTGCGATCTGTGGCGGTGAGTAATGTTTCCTGCGGCAATTTAAATAGATCTTTTTTAATTTCTCATGGCGTGTTTGAAGCTGTTTGTAAAAGTTGGGATGTTGTGCTTCAATAGTGGATTGAATCTCTTCTAAAGGGATTGGAGGAGGAAAGTCCTCCACCATGTCCCAGTGTCTTTTTGCATACTTTAATCGAAAGGCACACCAAGGATCAGCCTTCATTGCATCTTCCCCGGCAGGTACTAAATCCAGGGTTGAGTCCGTGCATTTACACTTTGGCTGTAGACAGAACTGATCAACTATCAGGTACTTTTTTTCCTTTATGGTGACTATAATCTGGTCACCATACTGCAAAATACCATTATAAGCATACATCAACCCGTTCAGTTCGACTTCATCATAGTCAAAATAGCCCTCTATTTCATTGATGTCCGCCGCTTCGGTAATCTTATTTTTATAGGCAAACTGCCTGGTTTCCAGGTATTTGAAATCATCATCTCCAAGCTGGGACAAAAGCAGGTTTCCAAAAGCCTTTTCCTCAGGCGGTATTTTTTTTTGGGGTGACGTCTGCAGTCTTCTCCTGTCCAGATCAATTTCCACACTGTGGCAAAGTTTGGGCAGGCCCTCACAGTTCTGACCCGGCATGAAGGTTAGGTCAATGTCTATGGTCATGCAGGTGCAAGTCGGATTGGGACAAGCGGAAAAGATACACTCATAATTTTGTTTATTGCCGTCTTCCATAAGGTAAAGGCACTCTTTACCGGTATTTTTATCTTTAAAAAATAACATATGTCCTTTACTCGTTTTCTTTCAATTTTAAAAATCAGACAATTCTGTAATATCAGGTTTCATGGCAGATTTAAATGACTCAGTGCGATTTATCCGATTCTCATCCCATCATCACGAATTTATTCATTTTTAACGGCTCGCTTCACCAGCGTAGACTGGTGCAAGCGAATTGTTGGGAGGCCTTTGAAATATAATTTAACGAATTACAGTGTTCTTGGATGTGGCTCATAATTAAGCACAATCTAAAATGTTAATAATTTCAATGCAAGGAACAACTTTTAGATATTATTATCCATTAGCATATGCAAGATTAAGCTGAGCCTTATTTTGCGATTTAGGATGAATGACAATATCCACATCCTGATCTAATGCTCGTAAAAATGAAAACAGCCGCTCTATTGAAAACCCAGTTAACTTGCCATTTCTAAGAGCAGAAATTTTGGGCTGATTAACTCCTAAAATAGCGCCAGCTTTTTTTTGAGTTAACTTTCGTTCTTCAATTATATCGTAGATCATTGATGCAATCTTAGCTTTTGCAAGTCGTTCTTCTGGGTTTTCTAAATCCAAATCATTAAAAATATTACCAGAACCTTTTTTATAATTTCTTTCACTAATCATTTATTCCTCCTTCTCAAGTCTTTGAGCTTCTTTAAGTCTTCTCTTGATTAAATCCAAATCAGGTTTTGGTGTTTTGATTCCTGATTTGGATTTTTTTTTGAATGTATGTAGAACATAAAGTTTTTTTCCAATTTTAATCCCATAGACAGCCCTGTATGTATCTGACTTAAAGGAACTAACAATTTCAAAAACACCGCTAAATCCTTTGAGAGGTTTTGCTCTATGATGCTTTTTCCCTTCTTGTGCTCTGTGTAAAGCGAATCCTACTTCGTCTTTTACAGATTCAGGGAATTTTTTTAAATCCTCCAACGAAGAACCAATCCACACGACCTCTTTATGTTTTATTGTAACCATTCTTAAATTATCCCATATTTGGGATACCATTGCAACCCATTAAAAACAACTTTTTAGAAAGTGATAAAATATGATATAAATTGATTTTCAATGGGATACTGCAACAGTTCTGACTTCTTATATAATAAGTCATTCAAATGCTGCTAAATTTTAGGTGTGGTGTTTTGAACATTTTTTTTAAAATCAAGATGGGTCAAAATTGGGTTATAAAAGAGGGCCATTTTTCGGTTGTAAAATATAGCAGTCATTCCACACATTTAAATTGCAAAGATGCACTTGCAGGCCTGCCGAATCCAGAATTAGTACCCTGGAACTCGATGGTCTCAACTTTTTTCTTTTGCTCCGCACAGAATTCATTGGCTTCCCGATAGACATCGGCTTTCGCTGCTACCGGAGGCCCAAAACCCACCTGAGCATCTCGTTTGGAAACGATATAGGTATCTTTATCCATTGGAACTACACCAGTAGAAGCACAACCCATCAAAGCCACAACCGCTAAAATTAATAAAATACGCATATATTCACCTTACCTGTTTACAACGGTAAAGCTCACGGGCCGCCGAGCGAAGCGAGGGAACAAGGGTTCCACTAAATTTCGTTAAGAGCAACACTGTTCCAAAGTTAACACAGATTTTGGAAAAAGATCGCCCCTTGCGGTCCGGTGCAGCGCCTGGTTATCGATTTTTAAGGGACCCCATAAATATGAGCCCCTATAATTATATTACCTACCATTAGTATCAAATAAATAAAATATGACAGAATTGCAACCGACGGAACACTCAACTTTTTTATTTGAAATACAATAATAGCAATCACAAACAGGGATATTGGACCGACAAAAAGTGATAGCTTAGATTGGATACTGTAAATGGGGAATGTGAGTAGAGCGAAACCGTCATTTATTATTGTTGAAAGTGTTATTCCTATTAGAAAAAAGGACAAAGTTATGATGGCTGAAAACAATATCTTTTTATTAATAGTTAATTCAATACTATTATTCGTTTTTGCAACGTAAGAGCCCTTTATGGTTTTTGATTCGAAATCAAACCCACAATCACATCTTAGTGCAGATTCTATATTAACTAAATTACAATTTGGACATTTCATTTGATTAGGTCATAATCGATAACGGTTGAGTTCAGGGGCCACCGACCGTAGGGAGGGAACAAGGTTCCACTAAATTTTGTACGAGCAACACTGTTTCAAAGTTATTGCAGATTTTAGAAAAAGCCGCCCCTTGTGGTCCGCTGCAATGATTGGTTCTGTTTCAATCGTTCGATTGCCCTCTAAAATAGTAACGAGAAAACCCTACTATAAGTTCTATAAAAGCAAATATATAAAGCGAAGTACCCAAAACAAAGGTGGTTTTCATCGTATTGGAAATATTCACTTGCCAAAAAAGAAGAAGCCATAGCAAATATTTAAAAAGAGGTGAAGAGAAAAACTTAGCCTGTAGGTGGTATTCATAATATTTCGAAGATAGTTTAAGGCCTTTTTTCTTACTATAGGCGATGACTAATATATCTATTGTAAGCAGCACTAAGATAATTATCAAAATGGTGGCTCTAATAGGTGTAAAATGATTGTCGATACTTTCTAAAATGGTCATTGTAAAATTAATTTAATTAAAATTGTCTCTGAAACAGAACGGTTGAGTTCAGGGGCCACCGACCGACAGGGAGGGAACAAGGGTTCTACTAAATTTTGCAAAGAGTAACACAGTTCCAAAATTGCCACATATTTTAAAAAAGCCGCCCCTTGTGGTCCGCTGCAATGATGGGTTATGCATTGATTTACTCTTCACAATTTAATTGCAAATAGCTTATTAGAATCATGAATTTTAAAGCCATGATGTTCACTGAGATAATTTTTAATTGTACCCATATGACCTGCCCCAAACAAGATACCGAGTTTACCTTCTGAAGTCTTTTCCAACTGGTTAGATAGAGTTTGTAATAATTTCTTCTCTCGTTCAATCATAAGGTAAGACTCCATATCCTCGCGCCCATCAAAACGTAAAATTTCTTCTCGTGATTTCAAATCGCTAGTTGACATATTTTTTGCTATTGATTCCCTGCTGGCTGTGAAGAGACGATAAAGTCCATAAAATGGGGCAAAAACTGTAAAAATGAACTTGTGTGAAAAAGACAATAAAGACCAGTTCCGATCATTATCCTCTTGATTGAAATCAGCATGAATTCCCTTTTCGCCTAATTCATCTAAAGGCAAATACTCAGATTGAGATACTAATTTTAGGTCTTTTCTGAATTTAAGAAGACTATAGGATGCTGTTAACAATCTGGTTTTTTTCCCAGGAACGCCTTCATATAAAACATAAGTGCATTCATCTAAATATTTGCGAACTTTATGATAAAAATCTTTATCAGCCATATGGACCATTGGAAGAAGAACTATTTCAACTTTATAATCAGGACTTTTTAATAAATACCTTACAGCACTAAGTCCAAATATGCTTGATTCAAGAAATTGCATAATGGTTTATCCTAAATGCATAACGCCGCACATAAGCCGCTGGCCGTGAGGCCAGTCGGTCTTGATGTGCTTGTTATAAATTATTGTTTTTGTTTGCCTTCGCGAGTGATTCTTATCATTTCCGATTGTATGATCGGCATAACATCAGCCATATAATCACCCATTTTTTTCATTATCGACTTACCCTCAGGCTTACTATAGAAATTTGTAAGTGCTTCAATTTCACTTAAAGTATAATGCTTGTACATTGACTTAATCATTGCCGATTCCAGTAGCTCTATATCGAACTTCTTGGTCATCAAATCAATAAATGCTTCTCTATTGTTTTCTGGTAGAGTCCTAGATACTTTGATTGCCATGTCGTCTAATAATTCTTGTACTGGCATGATTTGTAAGTATCTTTCTATTGCTGAGATTTTTGCTTTGTCACTAAATTGATCTGCGAAAACTGTTAACCCCCATAATATTAAAGCGAAAGAAAGCAGTGATACTATTGATTTTTGATACAGGTTTTTCATATAAACTCCATATTAATAATTTATAACACTGGCATAAGTGTTTTTACCGGGAGCAACGAAGGAGCGGCGGGGAAAATCGATAATGCAAATTTTTTTCTGTAAAATTGCTAGGTCGAATTCCTTTTTGTCAAATACCTTTGTTAATTTGTTTTTCCTTAACCCCCAAATTTTGTAACTACGTTCCTGGATAAATCAAGAAAAAAATTGGTTCCTCCCAGA
>JABIYQ010000628.1 GCA_018702715.1 Desulfobacula sp.
AGTCATTTATCCGCCAGGAAGGCGGTACAGGACGGCTATAAAAATGCAATCGTATTTGCCGCAGGATACCCTGCATGGAAAAAAATTGCAGCCACAACAGCTTCTGTCGCAGCAATAAATACGGGTGATGAAGAGGCGATTGATATTGCAATCTTTAAGAAAATTATCAGCCAAAATCCTGATAGTATTCAGCTTATTGATGTCAGGGATAAGGATGAATACGCAGCAGGCCATTTTAAAACTGCTGTAAACATCCCAACTGATGAACTTGAAAAACAAATCAAAACACTTTCCGATGCAAAACCAATTGTTTTTGTTTGTAATACGGGTGCAAAAAGCGGCGAAGCTTATTACATGCTTCAGGATTTGAGACCAGACCTTAAAAAAGTTCAATACCTTGATGCAGAGTGTACATACAGTGCAAAAGGTACCTATAAAATTCAAAAGCCTAAATAGTTTACTCAAGGTTAACTCGGGGCAGTTCCTTCCAAAGGGGCTGCCCTAATCCAACAATTCTTTGTCTGAAATAAGCCTAAGAAGCAAGACAAGAATTTCACTTGCAAAAAAATAAAATCTACAATCTTCAGCAGCTATTTTAAGACGCTGATTAAAAACCATGACCCAGGGAAGCATCGTTTTTGCGGCAAACAAAGCCGCAGGATTATCATCGGGTCCAACACACCCTTCCTGCAAAAGAAAAAATAAATATTCCAACTCAATCGCAAGGTGGTCTGGAGGTTCATGAACACGATTTTCCATGGAAAGTCCTTTGGATGAAAATCGTTTTTTCATTTTTAATGCGGCCTCACCCATCATCGGTGCATTTTCAAATTCATAGCACGATTCATAAAGTGGAGAAGCAATGCCCTCCTTGTTGTTTACAAAAAGTCGTACATAGCATTCATTTAAGTGTTCAAAAAGAGACTGGAAAGAATCAAAGGCTTTGATAATTGAATTAATATTATCAAGGGGGCCTGCTGAGTTCTTGTCTGATTGTATAAAAATAATTTCAAACGGTTTAAAAAAATCTCCTTTTACCATGTTCCGACATGACTCTAAATCCGGTCCCCAAAATACTCGACACAGGATTTGTATCCCGTCAAGAACAGCAGTATTAAACTTTTGATTCTCAAAATTTTCTATAACCATAAACAAAATCCTATATTTTTTCCACCTGGTTAATCATAAATTTATTTCAACAATCAGCAATATTTTTTTTTAAAACTCATCCATTCCTTTCTGCCTTTGCTCCAATACCTTTTCCGACTCTTCCCTGGTCCCGTCAACTAAAATAACCTTTTTATAAGTTTCATCCAAACTATGATCATCATAAAGTAAAGCATACATGAGCTTTCTCGTTTAATTTTTTTAATTGTGTCACTTTGATCTGATCGATCAAAGTGACACATATTTTATTGTACATATTTATCAACCCCTTGCAAGCCCTGGTATCAAAGATGGCGGAATAATCATCACAGGACAGGGCGCCCATAAAACCGCCTCTGCGGTTGTAGGCCCAAGTGATCCTACGTTTGAGCTTTCTCCCATGGCAAGGGGGGCTTTCGTTGAAGTTCCCATCACCATCAGATCCACGGCAGCATTTCTGGCCAGCTTTGAAAATTCGCTGACAACATCGCCATCGCTGACATTAATGGCATAATTGTCAAAACCCCTTTCTTTCATCTGCTTCACATAGGCCTGGGCAACCTTGGTTTCGGATTCCTTAATTGCCTGTTCAGCTTTAGACTCATCAAGGTTTAAGCGGCCAAGACCATAATAGATCCACAGTTTTGCATCATTTTCCTTTGCAAGAGTCAATGCGAAATTAAAGATATGGTTGCAATATTCCGTCAGGCAGGTACCAAATAAAATCTTTTTATACATGGTTTCATCTCCTTAATTTTCCGGATGCCGGTTTATTAAAAACATACGACCATCAATTACCAAGAGTATCCGCGGCTACATCTTGCTCAAGGTGCTCATTCCATTTTTTGCCCCAAAGATCGGGAATGGTCTCTTCAATCTGAATGATGGTATTCCACCTGATACCGATTTCCGTAAAAATATTTTTAAGAACATCTTCACTGGGTGCCATCCAGATGCAATAGCGAACGCCTTTTTCTTCATTAAAATAGGTTCGTATCCATGTGCCGGCTTCAATTGCTGCAAATTTTCTCCAATTGGCCTGAATTTCATCACAATCGATACCAGGGTTATTATGAACCATCATGTATTTATTTAATTTAGACATTGTCATTCTCCTTTGTTTATAAAATTTTTTATTTCCCGGTCAATGCGCATTTTCAACCACTTTGAATATTAGTATTTCAAAAAATATACCATTCCTTGTGCGATAGGTTTTATTTTCTCTAACTACTTGTAATTACAGTGAAGATAAAGTTTTTGTCTTTGACTCTTTAAAAAAACATCGCCTTTGGCAAAGGAGGAATCCGTTACCAAAGGTGCCACCACCTGCAAGGTAACGCTACCGGTTGCGCCGGGAAAAAAAAGATACAAATGATAAAAGAGATACAAAGGTCCAAAAACAGCACGGCCAGGCCACAATGACCTGGCCCGTGAACGCCTGTTCAATATTATTTTTTTCAGGCCTGTCAAACCCAGCTTCCTTTAAGTGAAGGTATTTTGTCTTTTTTGTTAAAAAGCCCGCCTGAAGCTATAATATTTTTTTTACCAATTGATTGGCTGCCGTTAACAAAGGGTCCCAAACCGGGCCAAAGGGCGGGGCATAGGCTAAATCCGTCTGGGAAAAATTTTTCACAGTCATTTTATTATGCAATGCCACGGCAACGGCATTGATCCTGTGGGCCACTCCCTCTTTGCCCACCATCTGGGCCCCAAGCAGACGGCCTGTCTTTTTGTCGGCCACCATATTTATATGAATCGGTGTTGAGCCTGGATGCCCATGGGCCCGGGATCTTGTTCTTACATTATTTTCCACAGGATCAAATCCTGCTTCTTTTGCCTCTTTAAAATTTAG
>JABIYQ010000148.1 GCA_018702715.1 Desulfobacula sp.
ATAAGAGTCAAGAACAGCATCATATTCCAATTCCAACGATTCATGGACATCATAGGCGTTGTCCGCGAAAAAGATGCGCCCAAGACCTATCCGAAACCGCCAGGGCGGCGAACCTGTTCTTGGGCCTCCTCTTCGCAATGTCAGTCTTTGTGCGGCATCATGAAATCATGCTCTTTTCAGCGTATCGCTGCCATTTTTCCTTACTGCCGAATAAATATCCTTTGGCATATTCTTCCCAATATCTGACATACTCCCTGCCGCCTTCAAAATGATCGCAGTCCCCGTACTGTACTTCTTCCTTTCCCATATCATCCGGTGTTTTCACCCAGGCATGATGATCACAGAATGCATCTCCCACACCTATGCAACTGGTGCGTTTGAACATGAGACCCGGAAAAAACGTGTGGTAGGTAATATGATCGGTCATGCACATATGGCTCATGGTCAATTTTAATCCGTAAGCCCGAAACACCTCCGCGGTGGCGCATCTTATGTTATGCCATTTCAGTTCGCTTAAATCTTCGGCCATATAAACCGTACCCTCCAACCCTTGATTGTCCTCGGGCAGGTCGGCGATATAATCGACAGACTGCTCCCACCATGGTTCTATGGTCGTGCATTTTCCAACGGGCCGGTATACTCTTTTCATATAAGCGATGGTGGCCGGATTTATAATATTTGCAATAATTTTATCGGCTTTTTCATCTCCATGCTCCTTTTTTAAAAGATTAAACATGATAAAGTAGAGCATCGCCTTTTTAAAAATATTTTTATAAAACATTTCCTGCTTTTTGTCGGTCAACTTGAAATATTCCGGATGCCAAAGAGGCCTGTTAAAAACATATCCCATGGTGGATGTCCTTAAAACAAGCCGGAACGCCCTACTCTTCCCAAGTTCCTTTCTTAACGATTTGTACAATAACCCAAGTACCTCGGGGATGAGAAAAGACTGGGTTTTTTTTACCCGCGGAGATCTGATTTCGGCAAATTCCTTTAGCATCCATTGGCACCCGGACAAAGGACGTTCAGTAATTGAAAATTGATCTTGATCATTTTTCATATTCCTTTACCTCATTACGGCTTTTAGGGGATTGATTTGATAGCTGAGTCTTCCCTTTTTAACCCAAAAAAAGGGGTTTTTACATGAACGGTGAAGATGCTGCCGGGTTGGAGAGTTTCTCTCAATTGAGGAAATAGAACCGTTGATTAGATGAACATTTGATTTGGGGCCCTAATATGGCCATTTACATTGAAAATAAGCTATTTAGTGTCTGAACGAAAATTAGGATTTTTTGTCAAGATCAAGGAAGATCAAAATTTCAACCGCAGGAATACATTTGGTATTTCGAGGATTAACCAGTTTTATTAAGAACGGGTTATCTGACGCAGAGATTGGCGAAAAAGACAGTTTTCGTTCGGGCACTATTTAACCGCGATTAATACTTTATACCATTCAAAATCCGGAACGGCTCTGATATAAATCTTTTTAAAACTTGCCTTTTGGCATAACGTTTCCCATTGTTTAAAACTTATGCAATACTCCCCATCATTTAGAATGTGTTTTTTACCATTGTCATACATCCTGCTAAAAGCATCTATACCGCCTTCTTGAAGCGCTAGCGAAAACTCTATTTTCAAATAGTCCATCATTCTCATGAATCGTTTTGGGTCCCTCACATCACCCGTTGCATCCATATCAATTTCTCCAATAATTAATCTGCCGCCGCTCTTAAGCATTTTATAAAGCTTTTCGATCATTGGATACTTGTCTTTGATGTGATGTAATGTGAACGTGCTGGAAATAATATGGAACGCTTCTTTTTCAAATTCCATATTCGATAATTCTTCATGCCTGCAAGAAATTTTCTCATTGAGCCCTAATTTATTTATCTTCTTTTCAAATACGGCAAGCATTTCCGGAGAACCATCTATCCCGGTAACGTGTGGTCATCACTTTTTTTCAAAAACTTTAATGCCAGTATCCCTGTACCGCAACCGATATCAAGTATATGATCGTTTCCCTCCACATGTGATGATTCCACGACGAGGTCCAATAAATCGTGGTGTTTTCCAACCTTACCGATTGTTTCATCATATTCATCCGCCCAATCTCCAAACCAGTTCTTTTTACTGTTGTCGTCGGACATCTATCTCAACTCCTCCTAAAATCGCCGTAAATTTGGATAATCAATCCATAACAACTTCCGGGGGCACTTTGTTTATCTTTCATTATTGGCTCTGGTTTTCGGGGTCTAGAGCAAAGAAACCCCCGTTCTTCCGTGAAAAACGGGGGTTTCAAATACCCTGAATCATATTATTTCCTCTACGGGATGAAGCGTTATGAAAATAGTGAAAAATTCAACAGGTAATCATCCAATAAATTCTCTATGCCTTTGCTGATTTCAAGTCAAGAAAAAATTGTTATTTTGGGGAGTGTTTCCCTTATGAAAGG
>JABIYQ010000513.1 GCA_018702715.1 Desulfobacula sp.
AATGCTTTGGGGATACCATTCGGCCAATTCAATTGTAAAGGAGAATAACTATGAAATCAACCACTGAAATTATAGTTCGAAGCTATCATATTGATCATTTTGGTCATGTCAATCATGCCCGGTTTGTGGAGTTGCTTGAGGAAGCCAGATGGCGTTACCTTGAAGAAAATGAATTACTTGAGCCGATTCATAACATCGGGGCCTTTCATGTTGTTGCAAAGATCACACTTCAGTATAAAAATCCGGCACATTTAGGAGATATCCTTTGTTTTGAAACACAGATTGACCAACGATCTGTTCATAGCTTTCAGGTGGATCAAAAAGTATATCTGAAAAAATCTGAAAAAATAGTAATAAAAGCCAAAATCATCAATGTTTTTGTTGACCAAAAGGGTCAACCACGGTTGATTGACCAAGATGTTTTGAGGATTTGGCCGGATATTGCCAAGGCTGATAGGGTTGAAGAAATATAGTTTAACATAAACATCTGCGGTTAGTACGTCAGCGTGTTTTTGTTAGAAACAGTATTACCCCTGGAATTCCACCAAGACTGAAATGGAGGTGGTCGGACACAGTCAACATTCTTACAACATGGGGTTGAACTGTTAGCGTCAGCGAGTTCGCTCCTCACCACCCCAATCATTAGGATAAAAAATAATTTGCAACACACTGATTTTTTGCTATGAATGAAAAGGATGATTAAAAAAATGAACAACCCATTTAGAATAGTTGGCTTCCTGGGATTGATAGTGATTGCGATGAGCATAGTTTTGGGCACGGTCTTTCCAAGCAAAGCACCCTGGATGATGGATGGCTTTTTTACTCCCATAATAGCATTTGAGTTTGTCCAGTCCAAAGATGAAGTGAAACGGCTTTTTGGAATAGCAATTTCACCGGAACAACAGTCTGGGACGCAATCAATTGCCCCACCCATGATAAAGGCCATGGATTCCGGAAACAGGCTGTATTATATTCATATGCTTTTTTATGCATCTTTTTTATTCTTCTTTTCATTGACCTGTGCGAGAATTACCGGGCAAAAACTCTACTATGCAGCCAGTATCATTGCAGTTGTTATCTTGTTTGGGGACGGTTTTGAAAACATACAATTGTTATCCATTACATCAAATATCAACAGACCAGTTTTTTATGCAATTGGACCCATTTTTCAACAGTTTTGTAAGGGTACGCTGCAAGCCGGCCAAAGCCGGCCATTTGTCTGGCTTTAAACTCAAACAACCGTGGAGAAGGAATGCCGCATAAAAAACGTGTCACCAAAGCAACAGGCAGCGGTGACTCCGCAATATCAGTCAACGGCTGTACAAGATCATTAAAATCCAGCATATCCAATGAAGCTAACTCTGATGATAACAGCTTAACCGGTTCATTCGCCAGACAAACTGAACACCGTTTGCAATCAGAATCTAATTCTTCCCCAAAATAAGCGGACAGACTTTTTGCAAGGCACTGGTCTGTTTCAAAAAGTTCAATCATGGAATGGAGGCGTGCGATAGCTTTTTTTTCTTTTTCAACAAAAAGGTTCGCAAGATCCTGGGCTGTTGAGTCTATATCAAATTCAGGAGTGAGTATTTCAAAAATTTCAACCGCAGTTTTTGGTTGAAGGTCTATCCACTCTTTTTCATGAAAATATTCCAGGGCTGTGAGAACCCGCTGCCGGTCAAAACCTGATTCGGAAACCGTATTGTCTATATCTATTTGAACCCATGTTTTGGCAGTCTTGGAATTGTCCAGGATGATTTTGACAAACTGTTTCCTTTCGCCATCGAATTTCTCAATGATGTTTTCGTCAGGGATCAAATACTTGAAAGCATAGGTTTCAAAATAAGTATATTTGGGGGAAATGATATTAGCCATCTCCAGGTAAACCAGCAGGGTTTTTAAGGGTAGCAGCCTGATATCTGTGTTCCTGCTCAAAGTGTATGCACGAACCTCAAATCGGTTTTCTTTAGATTGACAGATACTCTCCAATACTTGACGGATGTTTTTAAGAGTGGGTGTATCACCATAAGCAAAATTTTCCAGTACCGGTATACCGTTTTTATTTCCAAAAAGACAACAGAGAGAAGGCTTTCCATCCCTTCCGGATCGGCCGATTTCCTGACTGTAACTCTCTAAAGATTTTGGCAAGTCATAATGGATCACTTTTCGAATATTTTCTTTATCAATTCCCATTCCAAAGGCGATGGTGGCGACTACAGTGTCTACCTTTCCGGTCATAAAACGATCTTGAACAATTTCCCGATGCTCATTTTTCATTCCCGCATGATAGGCCTCTGCATCCAGTCCATTCTTCTTCAACATTTGAGTAATCCGATCCGCTGTCTTTTGCAGGGTAACATACACAATTGTCGGGCCGTCCGGTTTTTCTGCCAATACCTCCCGAAGCAGTGCATCTTTTTTTTCTTCAGTCACAGGGCGTATGCGGAGAAATAAATTTTTCCTGTAAAAGCCTGTTTGCACAACATTTTTCCTGTTGATGGCAAACTTTTTACACATGTCGTCAATAACCTTTGGTGTTGCTGTGGCTGTAAGCAATAAAACCTTTTTAATACTGAATTCTTTTTGATACAAAGGAATCTTCAGATAATCCGGTCTGAAATTATGGCCCCATTCAGATATACAATGGGCTTCGTCAACGACAAGTAAGAATACATTCATCTGCCTGAGCTGAGTCCTGAATCTTTCGTTTTTAAATCGTTCTACAGCAACCATCAGTATCTTTAATTGTCCCAATCGAGCTGCTTCAAGCGTACTACGGTATTCTTCGGCGCTCATCCCGGAGTCAAGTTTTGCAGCAAGGATATTTTTCGATTTTAAAAAATCAATCTGATTTTTCATTAAGGAGAGAAGCGGGGAGACGACCAGGGTCATCCCTTGCTCAAGGACCGCAGGTAACTGATAGCAAAGAGATTTCCCTGCACCTGTTGGAAAAATGGATGCAGCAGACTTACCGGCTACGATAGTTTCTATCACGTGACGTTGGCCGAGCTTAAATTCATCAAATCCGAATGTATGCTTTAAGGTATCATCAATTATAGACATTTTTTAAACTCTATTTCCTAAATTTTTTTTAAAGTTGAATGTTGGAGTTCAGGGGCCGCCAAGCGAAGCCGAGGGGGACTGGGGGAGGCAAGGCTGCCCCAAGTGGACCGCTGCAACGATTTGTTATGAAGTTTTTAAAAAATTTCAGATTTAGGGGCGGGTTCTTTCATACAATTCCAAACCCGTAGTTTTTCTTCTCTAATTGCATTTGCTAAGTCAGAATCAGCAGTGATTAAAATCGGCTTTGAATCACCTGTGAAAACCCGGATATCATTTGTTATCGAATGATATTATTCGGAGGATACCATGATGAAAATCATTCCCCAAGAAGTTTTAAACAGATTTAATGCTCAATTGATAAAGGCCGGGGTACCACCAAAAGATCATACTTTTTTCAAGAAATGGCTGCGGTATTATGTTGATTTTTGTTTAAAATATGGCCAAAGCTCTGCACTGTCGGTTGCTGTGTTCGCAAGTCGAAATCGTTGAAGTAAAACGAGTTTAGGAACTGTTTACTACTTATATCCGGGTGGGAGAAAAT
>JABIYQ010000633.1 GCA_018702715.1 Desulfobacula sp.
ATTCAGGTGGTTTTTCAAACCCTAAACCTGACACTCTTTTTGACATAAAAATTTTCAATGAAAAGACCGTCTGCTCACCTGAAAAAAGCATGGATTTTGCCACTTCTGCTGTGACAAACAGCGCCTTGACGTCATCAGAGCTCTCAACCGGGTCTGACACACTGATGTTAATTGGCTTTGTAAAAGATGCCTGACCATCCCTTACAACTTTTATGGCAGGAATTTTTAAAGTCCCTTTTTTCAAAGGGATCAAAACATAATGATAGCTTGCCTTTCTTTCTGATTTACCATTAATATAATTATAACTTGACGAAGAACCCCTGGATATCACTTTAAAATCCTTGATCATGGAAAGATCCAGGTCTGCTTTACCTCCGCTGACCACAACTTTTAAAACAATAGAGTCTTCTTTGGAAATCTTGAGTTTATCAACATGGGCCGTGACATCAAAACAAAAGCCTGTGCCCGGCAAAAAAGACACCAACACCAATGCGATAAAAAAAATGTTTTTAAAATTCATATAATTACCAATCTTTTTCAACATCTTGTGTCTGCTGCACAGGCATCATTGCACGGCCAGGCTTGTCTTCAAGGCGGTTGAGCATGTTCTCCAAAATTTGACTTGCCTGTGTTGACTCTTTGTCTTCAGGAGATACCTTTTTATCCTCACCAGGCTGAGCAGGGGGTTTTTCAGGTTTATTTTCAGCCTCATGCTCATCTTTTGGCTGTTCACCTGGCTGTTGTTTATTTTTGTCTGAATCTTTATTTTTTTCTTTTTTGTCCTGATTTTTGTCTTTCTTATTATCTTGTTTTTTGTCTGGGTCCTGACCCGGATTCTGCCCTTCCTGGTTCTCCTGGTTCTCCTGGTTCTCCTGGTTCTCCTGGTTCTCCTGGTTCTCCTGATTTTCTTTATTCTTCTGGTCTTCTTTATTTTCTTTATCTTTATCAGATTGGGATTTCTGCTGTTTTTGCTCCTCTTGCTTTTTTATTACAAACTCCAGGTTTTCTTTTGCCTGGGTGTCATCGGGATAATTTTTCAGGATATTTTCATACCCCTTGATGGCCTCATCCAGATTTCCCATTCGAAAATAGGTGTTGGCAAGATTATATTGTGCATCATGCTGCAGGTTTGTATCTTTTGCTTTAGCAGCCTGCTCAAAATTTTTTTGTGCCTGGTCATATTCATTATTCATATAGGCAGCCGCGCCAATATTATAATAAAGTTTTGCATTTTCCGGATTCTCAAGCTGGGCATCTATAAAGTGCGTTTTAGCCTTTTCATAATTTTTTTGTTCAAATGCTTTTATCCCCTGCTTTACACTGGATGAAACAGTCTTTGCATAAACAAGTCCATCCGGGAAAATAAAAATACTCAAGCCAATTGCAAAAACAATTATTGATAATCCTTTTAACTTCTTTTTTGAAGACAATGTAAATTCTATCAGCAACAATATGATACAGGGTAAAAGAAACCATTGATACCTGTTTTCCCAGATCTTTTGTTTCCCTGATGTCAAGGTTTTGCGCTCCATGGTCCCAAGAATTTTGTCTGTATAAATCAAGTCAAGGTCCATGTCTCCGGCAACAGATCTGACAAAGGTTCCACCTGTCATGGCAGCCAGTTTTTCAAGGCTCTTTGTATCTACCTTGGATAAAATAATATTGCCGGATAAATCCTTTTTAAAACCGCCTTTTTCATTGGGTATGGGTGCGCCCTGTATTCCTCCCACCCCTATAAAAAATATCTTAACGCCCTGCTTTGCCATTTCTTTTGCTGTTTCTTGCGCATCTCCCAGAGTCGCTTCTCCGTCTGTTATAACAATAATGGCTTTTTGAGTATCAGAATCTTTTTCAAAACCATTATAACTCTCTTTTAGGGCATTATCGATATTTGTTCCACCCACTGGTAGATATCCCGGATCAAGAACCTTTAAAAAAATATTAAATGCTTCATGGTCAAGGGTCAATGGGCACTGTAAAAAGGCCTGCCCTGCAAAAGCCACCAGTCCTGCCCTGTCCGTTTTCATCATGCGCAGAAGATCAACAATTTCTCTTTTTGCCCGTTCAAGTCTGTTGGGTTTAATATCCTGTGCCAGCATGCTTTTTGAACAATCAAGGGCAATCATGATATCCACACCTTTCTGGGTCGTCTTTTCCCATCTGTACCCCCATTGCGGAATAGACAATGCAAAAACAGCAAACCCAAAAGCCATGATGATTAAACTTATCTTTATCCATCTTCTTTTTGGATCAAACCCTGGAACAATCGAAGAAATCATATCCGGCCCGGCAAATGCCAGAAGTATTTTTTTGCGTTTCAAGATGCCATACACCATGATCCCGAACAAAGGGATTAACCCCCATAATAAATTTAACAGGTATGGATTGGCAAATTTCATGGTACCCTTAAAAATCTTGTATTTGTCAAAATAATATACATCAGAAAAAGAATAAGGCCTATGCCAAGCAGCCCTGGATACAACTCCTTATACTCCACCCATTTTTCAACATCTACCTTTGTTTTTTCAAGATTGTTGATCATCTCATAAATTTGACCCAAAGATTTTAAATCCCCGGCTTCAAAAAAACCAGCCTGTGTCTTTTCGGCAATTATTTTCAGAGCATCAAGATCCACATCCACTTTCTGATATACATATTGTTTACCAAACAACCCATCCACAAGAAATGGTGCTTCACCTTTTGTACCCACTGCAATTGTATAAATTTTTACTTTTCTTTGAACTGCAATTTTTATGGCATCCTGCCAGGAAAGCTCACCTGAATTACTTTTCCCATCTGTTAACAGAATAATAATATTGGATTTGCTTTTTATATCTTCCAGACGTTTTAAAGAAATTCCTATGGCATCTCCAATGGCTGTTCTGGGTCCGGCTGCCCCTATTTTAAGACGATCCAGAATAAAGGCAATGGTATTATAATCCCGAGTTAAAGGTAGCTGTGTGAATGCATTTGATCCAAAAACCACCATACCAATGCGATCCCCTTCTCTTTTCAGGATAAATTGTCTTACGACTATTTTCACTGCCTCCAGTCGTGTTACAATCTTTTTTTCCTTTTTAAAATCAAGGGCCCGCATGGATTCTGAAAGATCAAGGGCCAGGATAATATTGACCCCTTGGGTGGACACATTTATTTTTTTGTCCCCCCACTGGGGTCTTGCAAGGGCTAAAATCAACAGGATCAAGGATATTATTTTTAAAACCGGGATAATGTTTGATAGCTTTCCCATAAGTGATGAAGAAAGATTATCAACACCTTTTAACGAAGATACCTTGATTGTATTTTTACTTTTATTTCTCAATTTTAAAAAAATGGCAAGGACAACCACAAACAGCAATAATAAAAAAAGTGCG
>JABIYQ010000329.1 GCA_018702715.1 Desulfobacula sp.
ATTGAGATTAAAATTCAGGGGAATCAAAAATTAGTCTATACCTCAATAAAACAATCCTTTCCTTTTGGAATTGCTATTTATCTTCCGGAAACGGCTATTGCTGAAGATTTTAAGATGACAATCCCTGGAAACAACAGTATTGGTGATGTGATTGTAACCTATGTTGATGAAGAAAAGACAACTGCAAAAATTGAAATTTTATTAAAACAAGATCTTGCTTATGAAGTAATAGAAAATGATAATATTTTAACGGTGGCGCTTTTGGCCGAGATGATGGAAAATAAGGCCAATGTCAATGACAAGCCAAACTTCCAAGACATTGCAACGGATCAAAGCTTGAAAAATGATCCAAAATCTGAAGAAACTATTATTATTCCAGATAGAACAGCAAAAATGACTCATATTGAATTTAATACAATGGAAGATGGGAAAACTGCTATTGTTGTGCAAACAAACCACCCTGTAAAACATGACATCACTCATGACGATGACAATAATAAACTGTTTTTAAATTTATATAATACAATAATTCCAGAGGTTCATAAACGTCCGCTTTTAACTCAATATTTTAAATCTGCAGTTGAAGGTTTAATGCCGATCCAGGTTCCTGGGGGAAAAAGGAACTCAAAAATTGAGATAAAAATAAGGGACCATGTACCCTATAGAATTGTTCAGACTCAAAATATTATTTCATTGTTTTTCGAGGCATCGGCTGTAACTCCACCTGTATTTACTAAAGCCGATAAAAAAGTATCCAAAGAACCTCAAACCCAAATAATTGAAAACACAGAACAGAAGACAGACCTGCCTGAAGACTCTGTATTAATTTCAGATAAAAAGCAAACCATTAAAAAGCAAACCAATAAAAAACAAATCATTAAACAACAGGCCATGGAAGAAGCAATTTTTGGAACGCAAAAAAAATATACAGGTGAGAAAATTAAGCTGGATTTTTATGAAACTGATATTAAGAATGTATTCAGAATCCTTCGAAGTGTTGGAAAACTTAATTTTGCCATCGACAGAGATGTTCAAGGGAAAGTGACCTTAACCCTTGAAAATCCGGTACCATGGGATCAGGTGCTGGATCTTGTTTTAAGGATGAATAACCTTGGAATGAAAAAAATAGGAAATGTTATACGGATTGCAACCATAGATACACTGGCCAAAGAAGAAAAAATGATGCAGGAAACTATTGTTGCCAGGCAAAAATCTTTGGAACAAAAAAAGAGTCTTCAGCCATTGGTCACAGAGTATATCCCTGTAAATTATTCCGATGCAGAAGCTGATATTAAACCTCATATACTCCAGATTCTGACAAAAGACCGAGGTAGGATAAGTGTTGATGAAAGGACCAATATGATCATTTTCACTGATACTCAGGCAAAAATTGATCAGGCCCGGGAAATAATTTTTCGATTGGATAAAGTCACCCCGCAAATCATGATTGAAGCAAAAGTTGTAGAGGTGACAAAGGATTTTTCAAGGGAGTTGGGGCTAGGGTTGAGCCTTACTGAAAGAAATACAGCAACTGCCGGGGTTACCGATTTTACGGTGGCATTAAATCATCCCATTTCAGCGCCTGCAAACACAGGCACTTTTAATTTTTTTAGATTATTTGGCTCCAGCCTTACATCTTTAAACGCCCAATTAGCAGCTTCTGAAATAAAAGGTGATGTCAAGGTAGTATCTTCACCCCGAATCCTTACCCTTGACAACAAAAGTGCAAGAATAAAACAAGGCCTTGAGTTTGCATATCTTGAACGTGATGACACGGGAGGGTCCTCAGTTAAATTTAAAAATATTGATTTGCTTTTGGAAGTCACACCCCATGTCACACCGGATAAAAGGATTGCAATGAATGTCTTTTTGACTAAAAATGATATTGACTCTGTAACCAGCGGGGTTCCTTCTCTTTCAACCAATGAAGCTGAGACAGAGCTTCTTGTAAATAATAATGATACCATTGTCATTGGCGGTATTGTAAAAACAACTGATACTAAAAGCAGTTCTGGAACCCCTTTCCTTTCAGGGATTCCGTATTTAGGCAGGCTTTTCAGGACAGATATTGACAATGATAAAAGAAATGAGCTCTTAATCTTTATAACCCCATCAATTGTTCAGCTGGAACAAAAAAGAAGTACATTTCCCGCAACAGATTAATTCAAATCAAAAAGTCTTTTTTGTGCTTCCTTTGCAAGTGGTGATGTGTCAGGTTCTATCTTTAGCACAATATTCCAGGATTTTTTGGCATTATCAAACTCTTTTAACGCTTCATACACCTTTGCCAAATCAGCATGAAGGATGGCAGCACCGGGATTTTTTTCCAATGTATGACGGAGAAAATCAATGGCCTGGGTGTGGTACCCTGTCTTAATGTAAATGGATGCAAGCCCATGGATGGCATTTAAAAAATTGGGACGGATTTCCAGAGATTTTCTAAAATATGTTTTGGCCTTTACATACATCTTTTGATGGAAATATGACCATCCAAGATTTGACAAAGGTATTTCAGGAGTAGCGTATAAAAGATTTTCGGAAACCTCTTTAAAACACTGAATGGCAAGATCCCATTTTTCCTGCTTCATATATGCCGCCCCAAGATTATTTTTTGCGCGAATATAATCAGGTTTAAATTCCAAAGCCTTTTTAAAACTTTTTTCTGCAAGATCATTTCTAAACTTGACAAGATAGACAAGCCCGAGGCTATTGAAAAGATAGGGGTCATTGGGAATGGTTTTTTGGGCTTCAAGAAGGTTTTTTAATGCAGCTGTATGGTTACCATTCCTATAGAGTTCCTCGCCAAGCCTTTGTGTTGCCAGTGCAATTTCTTTTTTGTTCTCCACATCCATATTTTTTGACACGCATGACACCATAAAAAGGACGACAAAAAATAAAGAAATAAGATTTTTCATATTGGTATTTCCCCTTTATTGGGCTTGGTTTTCTTCTCCATTATTGTGTTCCTTTCAGCGGATAAAATTTTTACGCCTTCGTTTTTAAGATAGGCAAAAGCATCTGCACTTAATTTATTAACAGGAAGAAACAACTTTTCTTGTCCTTTGGTAAGATAAAGTCCATTTATGCTTTTAATGGTTTTTTTACTGGAAAAAGAAGGGTTATTCCATGTTGCATATCCAAGATGCGAGAATAATTTTTGTGCCAATTCAATTGGGGTTAATTCAGGGGATATGGAAAGAATTTTTAATTTTTGTTTTTTAAGGATTTCTAAAGCAGATCCATAAACTATTCCAAAATTAATCAACACATCTTTTGTGTCTTCTCTTGTAACCCGATCAAAAGATGCCTCAAGAAGTATATTATTAAACATAAAATGTATTTTTGAATTTGAGGTATAAGTATAGTTAGCTTGCAAAAGTAGTGCCTTAATAATAATTTTGGTTTCAGTGATCCCAATATTTTTTTTCAGCAATCTATTTTTTTCAACAATTTTTAATTTATCAATTTTCGGTTTATCAGTCTCTTGTTTATCAGTCTCTTGTTTATTAGTCAGCTCTGACAATAATTTAATTTTCAGATCCTTCCAATGGGCTTGTATGTTTTTTACCAGGGCACCACTTATATTATCGCCCGAAAGGATAAGTATTTTGGAACCATCTTTGGCATCAATAATAGGATTAGATGATAAATCAAGCACCCCGGTTGAATTGTTTTTTTCAGGAAAATACATTTTCCCACTATTTAATAGGGTTCCTTCAATAAGAGAAGTGTACCTTTTTAATGCCATCATTTTACTGGTTTCTATTTTAAAGCGTTTTTTTATTTTTTTATCTTTGTATTTTTTTGATTCTCCCGAGATAAGACCCTTAAACCAGGGTTGAGATTTTATGGAAGGGTCGGGCAGATAAATATCAGCACCTTCATAAATTATGTGAATATTTTTTATATTGGGGTTGACCAGTTGTAAAGCTTTTAGACCTTCCTTTGATATACCACCCCCTTTATTTAAAAAATCCTTATCCAACAGCCTGGAAACTATTTCCCCTTTTTTGATTTTGTGTATTTTAAAGAATGGTGCCAAATCCAGTTTGTTCGGCCGGCCGGAAAATTCGATGACAGGGACATCAATATTACCTGGTGTGATTTGCTTAAAGTCTTGGACCCCTGTTCTTTTTAAAGGAATAAGGATTCGGCTGCCCGGCTTAATGTCATCGATATTGTTGTTTTTGGGATTAATTTGCTTAAATATGATTAAAAAAAGAGTGAAATTTTTTTTTGAAAGTTCTCCCTTTTTTTGAAAGATTTTATACAGCCAGTCCCCTTTTTGGACGATATAAGGTTCGCAAAGAATATCCTCATTTTTATATTTTAAAATTGAATATCTTTTGTAAGAAGTCTTTACGCTTTTGGCTTTAGAATGGGCTGAAAATGGGTATACACTTGAAACAAAGAAAAATAAACCGACGAAAATGCATAGTTTAAAAAAATAAATTTTTTCATGAATCATAAAGGTGTTGTTAAATCCAGTCTTTTGGCTATTTTACCAGAAATATCCTCGATAAAATTTTGGAAATTTTTTTCTCCCAGACGATTTTTTTGTGATGGAATTATTGTGGGATCATCCGGCAGTATTAGGGAGGGCTGGTTGATATTGTTTAAATCAGAATCAATTTTATAGTCTTTAGGTATTTGTGATTTAAAATAGAGGTCTTGAAAATCCGAAAATTTCATTGCATGTGCAGTTGCATCAAGTATGGCAGTCTCATTGTTTGTAACAATATTCTTTTTAAGCGCCTCTATAAGTCCTGCAAGGCATTCGCCCCCCTGGGTACATGCAATATGGCCGTTTCTATTAGCCAAAAGCTGGCTATCCATTATCGACTGCTCTGTTACTTGAACAAAAAATACCTGCCGGCCACCGGCAATGGCGTTATATTCCTTTCTAATTTGTATCACCCTTGGCATTGAAACAGGATTGCCTATCATTGCAGCCTGAGCCACACTTGGTTTTGTATCCACAGGTACAAATTTTCTTTTGGTTTCATCGGGTTCAAGATAGTATTGATAGACAGGGTCAGCATGCTCTGACTGGACACCAATTATCTTTGGCAAACAATCAATGATATCGGCTTCATAAAATTTAATAAATCCATTCATTATGGCTGAAATATTACCTGCATTTCCAATAGGGACAACAATAACTTTGTCTTTCATATCCCAGTCAAAATACTGGGCAACTTCATAAGAATATGATTCCTGGCCAAGAATCCGCCATGCATTTTTTGAATTTAAAAGTACAACTGAATACTGTGTTGACAAATGTTCTACAATTTTCATGCAATCATCAAAAACACCTGGAATTTCAAAAACATGCGCACCGCTTCCCAGGGGCTGTGAAAGTTGTTGAGCGGTCACCTTTTTATGGGGCAAAAGAACAGCAGATTTGATTAAAGGCCCCAGGTAAGACGCATAGAGAGCAGCAGCAGCAGATGTGTCGCCCGTGGATGCACAGATGGCAATAACATCAGATACAAGATTTTTATCAATCAGATCTTTTATGCTGGACATTGCACTGGCCATACCACGATCTTTAAAAGAAGCGCTTGGGTTTTGTCCGTCGTTTTTATAAAAAAATGAAAGTCCAATAGTCTCTTTAAGGCTTTCGCCGGCTTCTATAACAGGTGTATGACCTTCACCAAGATAAATGATGGATTCCAGAGGAATGCTTGGCCCAATAAATTCATGATACCTGTAAATACCCTTTAGAGCAGGTATTTTCAGCATTTTTCTGAAATCAAATATTTTCTGCCAGGTCTTCCCGGGAATCTTTTGTAGCGTCTTGGCTTTTTTATCCTGAATGAGCAGGACCTGGTTGCACTCAGGGCATACATATAAAAGTTTTTCGATTGAATATTCTACAGAACACCCCAGGCATTTATAATGCTGACCGCTTCGAGGCTTTGGTATGATATAAGGTTTTATATCCTCAGGAAAGAAATCAAGCATCATTATCAATCACCTTTTGGCCACCCATGTAGGATACCAATGCATCCGGAATAATAACAGATCCGTCGGCCTGTTGGTAGTTTTCCAATATGGCGGCAAATGTCCGTCCCACAGCCAGTCCGGAACCATTTAAAGTATGAACAAACTCAGGTTTTTTCGTATCTTTTCTTCTAAATCGTATGCCGGCACGTCTGGCCTGGAAATCCAGACAATTGCTACAAGAAGAGATTTCCCTGTATAAACCCCCATCATCCTGGCCCGGCATCCATACTTCAATATCATAGGTTTTTGTTGCTGAAAAACCTAAATCTCCAGTGCAGAGTGTGACAACATGGTAGGGAAGTTCAAGAAGTTGAAGGATTTTTTCAGCATTGGAAAGCAGGGATTCAAGCTCAATAAATGAGGTTTCAGGGGTTGTCAATTTAACCAGTTCCACTTTGTTAAACTGGTGCTGACGAATTAATCCTTTAGTGTCCCTGCCGTAAGAACCGGCTTCCGACCTGAAACATGGAGTGTATGCTGTGAATTTGCAGGGAAGCATTGATTCGTCAATAATTTCGTTGGCATAAATATTGGTCATGGGAACTTCAGAAGTAGGGATCAGGTAGTAATCCCATCCTTCAAGTTTAAAAAGGTCTTCTTCAAACTTGGGTAATTGACCGGTTCCTGTCATAGTGGCTTTGTTCACAATAAATGGAGGCAGAGTTTCAGTGTAGCCATGTTGAGAAATATGGATATCCAGCATAAAATTTATAAGCGCTCTTTCAAGCCTTGCACCTTGCCCAAAATAGAGCGGAAATCTAGCCCCCGTGAGTTTTGCCGCCCTTGTAAAATCAAGGATTCCTAAATTTTCACCAATTTCCCAATGGGGCTTTATTTTAAAATCAGATTTTTTTGGTTTGCCATGGGTTTTTTCGAGTCTGTTTTCAGTATCATCTCTACCTACAGGGACATCTTCATGGGGGATATTCGGAAGCGAGATAAGAAAATCATGTATGGCATCTTTGATTGATGAAAGTTCTTTATCCAGTTTTTTTATGGTTTCAGAAACGTCTTTCATTTGTTCAATAAAAGGGGCAGCGTTTTCCCCTGCTTTTTTCATTTTTGCGATATCACCGGAAACAACATTCCTTTTATGTCTCAGAGCTTCTATCTCCAAAAGCAATGCTTTCCTTTTATCTTCATTATTTAAAATCAAGGTAAAGTCTATTTTAGCCTTTCTTTTTTCCATGCCCCTTTTAACAGCTTCCAAATTGGTTTTTATATATTTTAAATCTAGCATTTTATTTATTATTTTACCCTTTTTAAATTCCCTAAGTTCCTATTTTAAAAGATTCTTCAACAATTGTCACCTGATACCATGAGGGGGGTAAACAGTCAATGATTTTTGCAGGTTGACAATTGGCCAAAGGTGTATAATAGTTCAGAAAAACTTTCTTTGTAATAAAAAAGGACAAAATAGATGGATGAAATAAAGAATGGGAAAATAAATAATTTGACATTGGTGGCCGACCGGTTGGAATACCTTGCAAAAGAAGACCTTTTTGAGAAATATGAGAAGATTGAGCATAAGCTTTTTGAGTTTGCCAATTTCATGGAAGCCCAACTGGCTTTTTTTTATACTCCAATAAGTAATGAAATGCCCACAGAAAAAATTATTAAAAAAGCATTACAGATAGAAAAAGGAATTGCCTTACCCGTATTTACCTATGCAAAAAACGCCATTAACCTTTATAAAATCAATAATTATGAAAACGATCTTGTAACAAGCGCCAATGATATTCTTGAGCCGGATATTGAA